>JAHIEM010000038.1 GCA_018901625.1 Nanobdellota archaeon | reverse complement strand
TGCAGCTTCAGTAGGGTTTGTGCAGGAAGAGAGAGTGAGAAATTATATCTTGAACCAAGAGGAGCATCATAAGGAAACCCCACTCCGCCGCAGCGGATTTTTTGCCTCAGCAAAAAACCTTTAGGGTGGGGAGGATGTCATTTAAATTATCTGGATAACCAATTATTTTTAGGTTAGTTTTATGGCGGGCATATATGCGTCCTATTTACATCTTGTTGAGGTCATATTAAATGAAACTTCTATTGAGATAAATTATCTGTTTGGAAGATAATTTTGATTAAGACCTAAACTCAAGAATTAGTTTTTCGTTTTTTAGAGAGTAATTAGTTAGGGGAAAGTTTACTGGGAGGAGCTTAAAATATGCTTTGTCTTTTGAAAATGCTTTTATTTCAGTTGAGTTTTCTAGCTTGTTCAGAACTACATCTCTTATGTTTTTAACTCCTGGGAGATCTATTTCGTATACTATTTTATTGGACAGTCGTCTAACTTTTGTTTCTGCTTCTTTTTTTGGCAGTTTAGAGATTGCCTTTGCTTTTTCTTCACTAATATCCTTCATCTCTAACTTCACTTCTTTTGCTTGCTGTATTTTCATGTCTTTAAATTCTGGTCCAAATGCATTCACTTTTATCTCTGGTTTTTTTCCTGTTGCAGTTGAGATAGAGATAGAGATACCACTCCCATTTATATCAATATTTTTCTGTTTTTGGCTGGCTTGACTTGTCATTTCCTTGTCAAGATTTTTGAATTGCTGGTCTACTTCTTTTAACAGTGTATTGAATAAATTATTGAATCCGAGTGGGAGACCCATCTTCATATCAGGCATTCTTGATTCGAATAAGTCATCTCTTCCCAGTAACCCGTAATCTTCTTCTCGTCTTGCTTTTTTATTCAGCCTGAAGTCCTGACCGCAAAACGGACAAAAATCAAAATCCTTGCTGACTTTTCTATCACACCTGAGACATCTCTTGCTAAACATAAGGTTTTAATATACCCTTGCTTTTTAAAGATTATGGAAGAGGATTATAAAAGAGAGGAGAGAGTTAGAGAGATTATCCAGAAGTATCGGATTGATATCAAAAAATTAGAGAGTGAGCAAGAAAAACTTGCTAAGTCTTTGGAGATAAAAGACAGCACTGATTTTTCTAAACTTGTGAAGATTGGGGGATTTTCTAATGCTTTCTCTCAAAACAAGATAATCTCGGCAGCTGTGGTTTTAGACTCAGAAATGGAGATTCTCGAACAGAAATACTTTTCTGATAAGGTAAGATTCCCGTATCTATCTGGATTCAGGGCTTATCGCGAACTTCCTGCGATGGCCTCTTGCTTTGATTTATTAGAGGATAAGCCAGAGGTGGTTTTTATTTTCGGACACGGGATTTCGCATCCACGGTTAGGATTAGCAAGTCACTTCTCTCTTTCAACTGGAATTCCGAGCATAGGGGTTTCTGAATCTCTCCTTATCGGGGATGTTGAGGGAGAAAATGTTTTTTATAATAAAAAGGTCATTGCAAAGGTTCTGAATATCAAGCCGGGGAGCAAACCTCTGTATGTCTCTCCGGGAAATTTGATAAGCATGAACAGCGCGTATACTCTTGCTAAGAAGTTTGTAAAATTACCCCATAAACTTCCTGAGCCTCTGCATCTTGCTCATAAGTACTCAAAGCAGGTTGCTAGGGAGATTTCTGTTTGAATAGGTGAGACACACTGTTGAATATGCTGTACAGGTCTTCCCTTACTACTTTCATCTCCTTGAGATAGACTAGGTATCTGGACGCAGGTTTCTTGATTTGCCTTATTTCTTTTACTACTGGAATCGTGAGGTATGCGAGAAATCTTAAAATTCCGGAGATTATGAATAAGAATAATATCTTGCTCATAAAACCTATTTCTAGGTACTGGGCTAGAAGCCCTCCTGTAATTGCTCCTAGAAATATTCCTGCCCCCACTATTGCATTAAAATATGCTATGCAAATTCCTCTTCTTTGAACTGATACAGAATCATAGATGAAATTTGAAGATGCGAGATTAAATGCTGCCCATCCCAATCCTGAAATTATTGATGGGACTATTATCAGGTATACAGGTGATTTTGAAAACAACCAGAGAAAGGGGATAATTGGAATTAAAAAACTGCCTGACCTTAGGAGTTCGCGGTTTCCATATCTGTCTGAGAATTTTCCGAGCACTGGAAGAACAATCAGTGTTGTTATTGAGGTGGCAATAATTGTTAGCATGAACATTATGTATGAGAATCCCAGCTCTCTCAGCATGTATACTGCAAAGAAGGGGCCGGCTATTGCAGATGCAAAATGCATTAGAGAGACATAGAATGTGAATCTTCCAAAATTATTTGAAGGGGCTTTTTTAAGAAACTGCCAGATTGAGAAGTAGTAATTTTTCTCAAGATTAAACTGGGGGTAGTAGTGTTTTTTAAATATAAACACAGAGATTATCCTAAAGATGCATGCTACTAAGAAGATTATTGAAAAGCCCACTAGAACAATGCCTTTTGTCTTGAAAAAATCAAGGAAAAACGCTGCGCTTAGAGTTGTTATCAGCGCTGTTGCTCCTGTGAGCCTGCTTCTCTTGCTGAAATACTTCCCTCTTATTCTTTCTGGAATAATATCCCCCATTAAAGAGAACCAGGCAGGAGAGGCGAGTGCTCCAATTCCTGCGTATAAAGAGTAGATTACAATCAGCAGGATTGGGAGATACTCTCTGAATAGATTTCCCCAGAAGAATAATCCGAGTGTTAGGATTGGGAGCCACATTAAAGCTTGAAGAGAGACGAAGTTGATGATGATTCTTCTTCTAGAATACTTTTCCATTAGTTTGCTTCCAAATATCTGGGACAGCGGGGAGAGAATCTGTGGAATTGAACTTAGCAGCCCTATTTGAGCATTATTTGCATTCAGGGCTATTGCAAATGGGGAGATGTATGCATCTCCTGCTCCAGACATTACAGACGCAGCCATTCCCTCTTTTATAGAGAGTTTCATTGTTCTCTCTCTTTCTAATTTATCCTTCACTTCTCCAAGAATTATTTTCTGCTTTTTCTCAGAAATATTCTTATTTTTCAGAGCTTCTCTCGTTATGCTCACCTGCTTTTTAATTTGCATAAAATTATTTATTTTTTAGATATAAAAATCTATGTCTATTAATTATGCGCAAGCCGGGAATTGAACCGCCGAACACCTACGGTTTTCTGGCTATTTTCCCTCTGTTTCTAGCATTCACGTTCATCTTGGAGTTCACAGTTCAATTCCTCATGCGCAAGCCGGGAATTGAACCCGGGCAAATTGCTTGGGAAGCAATTGTCATACCACTAGACCACTCGCGCGTGAAATTAATCAGGCAGAAATATTTAAAAACTATTGCTTTTATAAAAAAAGCCTAAAATGAGAAAACCAGATCCAGCTGAGATAGAAGAAATTATAATCGGAGAATGCCCTTCCTGCAATAATCATTCTGCTTTTTTGTGCCTTGGGGTTCAAGAAGGTTGTAGGGAAGTGCCAGACTTTGTGCTTTACGATTGTTACAGCTGTGGCTCGACTATTTCTGGAAGAAGAATAAGGCGATAAATAGATTTTTATAGTATTTTTCTGTGGCTTTAAGATGGCAAAGAAATTTTATATCACAACTGCAATTGACTACCCGAATGCTGAGCCCCACGTAGGGCATGCATATCAGAAACTTATAGCTGACGCTTTAGCAAGATGGCACAGGCTTAAGGGAGAGGATGTTTTCTTTTTGACTGGAACAGATGAACACGGAAAGAAAATTCAGGAAGCTGCTGAAAAACAAGGCAAGAAACCAAAAGAATTTGTTGATGAAGTTTCTGAAAAATTCAAGGAAGCATGGAAATCACTGAATATTAAGCATGATAGGTTTATCAGAACTACAGACAAAGACCATGAAAAACTTGTCCAAGAAGCTATAAAAAAATGTGATAAAAATAAGGACATTTACAAAGGGTTTTATGAAGGGCATTATTGTGTTGGTTGCGAAGCATATTATACTGAAAAGGATTTAACTAATGGATACTGCCCTATTCACAAAAAGCCTGTTGAAAAACTTAAGGAAGAAAGTTATTTTTTCAGGCTTTCTAAATATCAGAAGTTTTTGCTTGATTTATACAAGAAAAACCCGAACTTTGTTCTTCCAGATGAAAGAAGAAACGAAATTATCTCGCGAGTTAAGGAAGGATTGAAAGATTTGAGCATATCAAGAACTAGTTTCAGCTGGGGAATTCCTTTTCCTCTTGATAAAAAACATGTTGTTTATGTCTGGTTTGACGCGCTTTTTAATTATATTTCTGGAGCAGGGAAAAATCATGAATACTGGCCTGCCGAGTTGCATCTTTTAGGGAAAGATAACGGCTGGTTTCATGCGGTTTACTGGCCTGCTTTTTTGAAATCTGCGGGGTATGAACTGCCTAAAACTGTTTTTATCCATGGATTTTTGACATTTAATGGGCAAAAGATTTCGAAATCTTTAGGAAGCTCTATTTCTCCTAATAATCTTGTTGAGAAATACGGAACAGATTCTGTGAGATACTTTGTTTTTAGACAGTTTCCGTTTGCGGAGGGGGCTGATGGAGATTTTTCAGAAAAAGCTCTTGTGGAGAGAAATAATTCCGAGCTTGCTGACAAATTAGGAAACCTGATTTCTCGAGTCTCAAGTCTGATTGAGAAAAATGGCTTGGAGAAAACTGAAAATAAACTTGTTAAGAAACTTGCTTTGAAGGAAATTGAGAGGAAGATTGAAAATTATGAACTTGACAAGGCTCTGAATTTGATATTTGAATTCATAGATGAGTGCAATTTGTATGTGCAACAAAATGAGCTGTGGAAATCTGGAGACCAGAGAAAGTTATATGAACTGGCTGATTCAATAAAGGCTATTGGGATTTTGCTTTTTCCTTTTATACCTGAAACTTGCGAGAAAATATCTAAGCAGTTTGGGTTTAAGATTGATTATAAAGAAATAGAGAAACCTCTAAAAGCCCATAAAATTATCAAGTCAGATATACTATTCAACAAGATTGAAGATAATTCTTTTAAAAAAGAATCAAAATCGGCTGATGCAACAGAAAAACAGAATATTAATAAACCTGAGAAGATTGAGGGAGTTATGAATACTGGCGAGGTTGAATTTAAGGATTGGGAAAAGCTAGATTTAAGAGTTGCTCAGATAAAAAAAGTTGAGGATATTGAAAATGCAGACAAGCTTTACAAGCTGACTGTAGATGTTGGAGAGTTAGGAGAAAGAGTGATTTGCGCTGGGATTAAGAAATTTTACACTAAAGAGAAGTTGAAGAATAAGAAGATAGTGATTATAGCTAATTTAGAGCCCAGAAATTTGAAGGGGATTGAGAGCAGGGGAATGTTGCTTGCTGCTTCTACTAGCAATCATGAAAAAGTCATACTGTTGACAATTGATTCTGATATTCCTGCAGGAAGCAGGATAAGTTAATAGAGTGCAATAATCTTTAAAAACTGCTTTATTCTTTTTGTTTGATGCTAGTAAAAGTGCCTGTGATTTCAAATAAAACGAGAAGAGTTTTGCAAGCCCAGTTATCAAAAGATTTTCCTGAAGTTGAAGATAAAGGAGACTTGGATTCTGTTGTTTCAGAAGTTTTAGGTGATAGAGACATCTTCATGTTCTTAGCAGGACACTTGCCTGAAGGAAAGGGGTTGAAGCTGGGAATGAGTAATTACTGGGATGACACTAATGTTTATGTTCATTACGGATTAGCTCTTGACCTAGAGGTTCATAGAAAAACAAAATTGTTTACATCTGCTTCTTTTAATCCTTATGGTTTAGAGCCAAAGGAATTTGGATTGTATTCACAATTTCCTTCTTGGGGGGTATATAGGCTTGCAGAATGGCCTTCTTCTGAGGAATTTGCAGAGAGAGTTAATAATGTTCTCCAGAATCCTAAGCCTTATTTGATTAATTTGCCTAGTTCTAAAAGAGAAATTTAGGTTTAAGATAAGCTAGGTTGAAATAACCAGATTTTTCTTGAATAATATGATCCCGCCTGAAATACTTGAAGCTGAAAGCGGGAAGTATCTTGATTCTAAAGTGATTAATAGTTATCTTGCTCGGGCTGCATAAGAGAGAGCAAATTGGAGAAATTTAGAGAAAGAGGGGATTGTTTCTGTAAATAATGAGTGTTATTTACTGAGAAAAATTGGAGAGCAACTAACTTGTAACCAAACAAAATTAACTACTTATCTTAGATGAACTTTTTTGGAATACCTTTTTATATACTTAAATCTTACTTTTTAAAATGCAAACATATGGGTCTGGGATTGTTGAAAAAGAAGTCAGAGGATTAATAGTCAAGATTGATGGAAGAAATGCAACACTTTCTGCTGAAGTTCCAAAAGAAGAAATTCACAAAGGATATGGAAGAAGAAGTGAAGAAACAGTTTATACAAATCCTGTTGATTTATTACAACGCGGAGCATTGCCTTCTTTTTCTTTAGTAAGATTTGCAAAAGTAAAGAATTTTATTGATGGAGTTTACGCAACAGTAGAAGAAAGGATTCATGAGCGAGGGCATCATTTATCAAGAGAGAATTTTTTAGAAAACTTAGAAAGATTAGTTAGTGGGGATGCTCAAATATACATTTCTGCAGCAAGGTCAAGACAAACTGCTAATGAACCTGCAATGGCACTCCCCCAAGGATTTTATGATTGGACTCCTCAATTAACAGATGCGTATAGACAAATAAAAGTCTTGTCCAGAAGGCCTGGATTTTTCGTAGGCAGAGAAGATGCTGAATGCTTAAATCAAGAGATTATAAACCAAATCGACAGAGCTATAGACGGAGATAGCAGATTGCAAGAAACTTATAATGCAATCTTAGGTCTTTATTCAAGAATGACTGGAAAACCAGAAGGGAAATCTTGTTTATTTCCTTCAGCTGAACTTCCAGACCAAGAATTCTTTAAACAATTATCTTTTGAAATGCAAAGTGATCTCCCAGAAGGATTAGGGAGATTATTAGTTCAAGCAGTTAGGGAGGGGAGAGTTAGATTTGTTCCAGATGCAGATTCAGGACTTTATATAAGGCAGATGCATGAGATTACACCATTAGTTCTGAGAGATAGTGAAGAGTTTAGAAAATTATTAGTTAATGATAAATATGCAGAAATTCTTGAAAATGAATTTATATCTCAGTGGGCAGGAACAAGACATACTCATATAGGGCACATATCTTTTGAGGATACTCTACAAGCCTGTGCAAGGCATAATGCTCCAATAGTTATACAACCAGAATTAAGTGTTGAACCCTTTGCTACTTCTTATGAAAGGATGAGAGCAAGTCTTGATTTTTTAGGAGAGACGATTAGAACAACTTTGCCAGAAGTTTTAGATAGAAAAAGATTAATGAATGACGGTAGTAGGGCAGATATACCCCTTGGTGAAGAATTAGAAGAAATGAAATTACTTTTGAAAGGACTAGAATTAACTTCAAAAGATTCTATTCATCTACCTTATCAGAATGGAGACGCTAAAATAGCTATAGATAAGGCTTCATCATGGTTAGGTGATGCGCAAAATGATGCTGATTTGAATAGAAATACTGCAATCTTTGTTCCAATAATTAGAACAACTGATGGTTCAAGACAGATAAGCTATATTGACGCAGGATTTAAAACAATTGATGTTGATGTTTCCTATAGAAATAAACCTTCAGTTGATATAAGCGGAGCAAAAAGATTCTTTGGAGGGTATGAATTTGAAGGCAGTAGTTTTAGATTCCCTGTTTTAGTTCATAGAGAGGTTAGAGTTCCTTATGAAAGATTGATTAATGATAGGGGTCTTAGAGAATTGTTAAATGGACAATTCACAGAATCAGAACTTGACAGCGTTGTTCAAAGACTTGAAAGCTAACTCTGGGGAGCATTTAACTATGTGTTTTTGGGAGCACTTAACTGGCTAATTTTTGAGAAAAATTGGGGAAGTTATTTGCCATTATGTCTCTAATCCATTATTTTGGAAGAGGCGTGATAGGCGGCATATTTTTCTAAAGAACAAAATGGACCTAAGCAGAATCGAACTGCTATCCAGTCGACGTGAACGACTTGTCGTAGCCATTAGACTATAGGTCCTGGGAACTAGAGAAATCTCGGATATTTATTGTTTTCTATACTCTTAAAATCAGCAGGTTCATCACACTCACGAGATGTTTAACCTTAGTTAATGTTCTTCCGCTAAATTTAAGATTTTTATCGACGTTGGCAATTTTTCACTAAGAAAGTTGGGTGTTAAAATTGAATGAAATTAAACTATGCAAAAATGAGCAGTTAAGCGCCCCCCTGACCTGATTTTTTATTTTCCTTTATAATAATCAATCATATACTTAGGGATAACTTTTTTCTTAACCATTCTTTTTGTTTTATCTTCTACTGACTCAAAAAATTTAGCATCTTTAAAATGTTTGGCTAAGAGTTTTAATTCTTTCTTTATTGGATTTATCTTATTAATCCCAAATATTTCTCCAGTTTTCATTAATTCCTTGACTTCTTTAATGTCTTTGTCTGTTTCAAGAATAATTGCATGAATCTTTTTATGAGTTAGAGTCAATGCAGTAGTTTTATGACTTCCATCAACCATAAGATATTTTACTTCAGGGTTACTTTTTACATACTCTTTGATTCTTTTATTATACATTTCTGATTCTTTATTCTTATCTGCTAATAAAGGAAGCCCAATTGAGAATGGAATTACTGGAGTCGGTGGTAAAATCTCTTCTACTTTTTCCTTGCAAATCTTAAAATAAATCTTTAAGATATGTGGATTATGCACAGGAAAATCTTTAGTAGTCATAATCTCTTGAGGGTTTAATTTTTTTATCTTCATTTTATCTCCTTTAAAGCTTTTTTAACTGTTTTCTTTAGAAAATTAGATTTATAATCCATATATTTTTTACCATCTCCCTTTGAGTATTTTGCACCTTCTTTCTTAATTCTTGCATATTCGTCTCTTGCTTCTCTATTTGCTCTTAAATAATCCCTGAATATTATAAACGAGTTCCAAAATTCGTCAGTTAAACAAAGATGAACATGGACTCTTCTTTCTTTACCATTTTCTTTAATAACCCTCAACATAAAAACCCTTTTGTCATTTCCCGGATGATTAGGTCTCTCTTCGAACCCTAATTCTCTTAATCTTAACGTATAAGTTTTCAACTTATTTTTCGGAGTAAAAATAGCAATATCAATTATTCCCTTTCCTCCGAGCCCGGGAACTGCTGTGCTACCAACATGCTCTATTTTTATTTTCTTCCCAAGAATTTTAATAGATTTTTCTTTTTCATTTTCAAAAAGTCTGATGACATTAGGGTTATACTCATTAAAACTATGGGCTTTAGCATATGCTTTGATGTAATCAATAATCTCTTTAACACAATTTTTAGAACTTTTATTTTCAGTATTAAGATTTACTCCATATTCAAATTTAGAAACTAAACTATATACTGCTTTTGCTGCATCTTTGCCATAAATTACAGGTCTTTTTCTATCTCTGTCAATGCAAACGCTTAGAGGTGCCTTTAAATTAAATGCATAATGCATAAACTTCAAACTTTTATTAAGATGCTCAATCTGTTCTTTATGATAAAAACATCCGTCGAGGATTACTATCTTCCCTGATGAAAGTGCCTTTTTTAGTTTAGGTAAGATAATATTATCTGCTTTTATGAAATTTCTAGCTGGAATACACCCTTGTCTTTTACTAACCTTCTCCAGATTGTTCTCCTCGAGAATCTTGTCCATTGAGACATATTTTGCATTTAGCTCTTCGGCTAATTCCTTGGATATTGTAGATTTTCCTATTCCTAATGGTCCTCGAATTATTATGTAATAACTCATTTTATCCTCTTTTCTGATTTAGATAAGATAAGCCACTTTTTAAATTTGAACATTTTAAGCTCCTTCATATTTATTTATTCTATCTCTAAACTGCCTGTGAATATCAATTAATCTATCTTGCGGAATTGGTGTTCTTAATGAAGGAATTGAACAATCTGATTTCAAATAGTTTGGATTTGTGATTAAGCCATTACTTCTGCAATAATGGTGGAATTCAGTTCCAGGGAACGGAGTTATAAAAGCTGAATAGGTATGAAAAACCTTTCCTTGTTCAACTATCGAAGTGTATCTATCTAAACTTTGTTTTAACTGTTCTTCTGTTTCCCATGGATAACCTACCATTAAAGATGCCCAAACTGGAATTCCTGCGTCGTATGTTCTATTAATTGCTTGTTCAATCATCTCAGGAGTTGTTCCCTTTCTTAATTTTCTTAAAGTATCTTCGTTCATTGATTCAACACCAAAAAATAAACCATTACATCCAGATTCTTTAAGCATTTGTAAATCTAATTTATTCTTGGCAATATTATCAACTCTTGCAAAAATTCTGTATTTAATCTTACTCTGCAATCCTCTGTCTTTTATGCCCTTACAAATGTCTGCAACTCTTTGTGAGTCAAAAGTAAATAATTCATCAGCAAAAAAGAAGTGTGTTCTTCCATGATTTCTATATCTATCTTCCATCTCTTCCAAAACTTTATGAGCAGAAGAACTGAACTAACTTATCCAAATAATCTCTGCCACAAAGAAACTCGCTTTTTAGGATAGTCTTTTCCGGTTATCTTCTTGGCTATGTCCAGGTATGCCTTTGCTGCTTTGCTTTTAGGATGGGTGTGAAAGACTGCGTTTTTCATTACGTGGCTATGGCGCACTTTTGAGTCTTCTGGGACTACTCCGAGAATAGGAACTTCAAGCATTTCTTTTACATTTGCGTAGGGCATGTCTAATCCGTCTTTTTTAACTCGTGTGATTATTACTCCTCTTACTGGCTTGCCTAGATTTTCTGCAATCTTTGCTGTCTTGAGTGCATCAGTTACTGATGGGAGTTCTGGATTTGCCACAATTATTATTTCGTCTGCAGCTTCCATCACTGTCTGCGTATCTTCTCCTAACCCTGCTGCAGAATCAAAGATAATGTAGTCTGAAATCTTTCTTAATCTCTTTGCAATGTCGTGGATTTTTTCTGGCTTGACTTTTTCCATTTCTTTTATTGAGAGTGAGCAGGGCACTATTTTTGTTCCTGATTCGTGTTCGTAGATTGCTTCATCTACATCTGCTTTTCCTAACAAGACGTGAGTTAGAGAGACAGGAACAATCGGGGCACCGAGATAGACTCCTAAATCTGGAGTCGTGAGATTTGTATCTACTACAACAACATTTTCGTTTAAAGAATTTAGAGCTACTGCAAGATTTATTGCAGTGGTTGTATTTGAGATAACTATTCCTGTTCCATGAACAAAATGCCCCCCTTCTTCACAAACCTGAAAATCATAAACATACTGGCAATTATACTCTATTTCTTCTACATTTTCCACTCTTCTGAATGAATATCCTCTGCTGATAATTTTATTAATAAATTCAATTTTGTTACTTGTTGCTCCCAGATTATTAAGCGCTTCTAAAAATTGGTTTGCTGATTTTTTGGACAACGCATAAAGCCCCCACTCATATTCATAGATCATTTGTTTTGTGCATCCAAGCAAATTAGCCAATTTTATGGCGGGAATTTTGTTTTCATTTCTTGCGTCTTTCAAAATTTTTCCTATTGGAAACAGTTTTATATTGGTATTATACTTTTCAAAATCAATTTTTTTCTTTAATCTGTCCTGCTTAAATTTATTTCTGAATCCAACATTTATTCCGAATTTATAAATGTCTTCTCCAGAGAGGATTATTCTAAAATACCTCTCTTTTTCTTTTTTGCCATTT
>JAHIEM010000002.1 GCA_018901625.1 Nanobdellota archaeon | reverse complement strand
TGCCAGAAATAATCAGAATAGAGATAATTGCAATTAGAGTGTAAAATGTTTTGTTACTGAAATTTAGATTAATTGACACCATCTTTTGTAAACTGATTAATAAATAGGTATTTAAATATCTTTCTCTCCTTTGTTTTATGAGATACAAGTTTTTAGAGCACACAGCTGATGTAAAGTTTCGCGCATTCGGAAAAACACTTGAAGAGGCATTTTCTAATTCAGCTCTGGCTTTAGTTGAGACTATGACTAGGAAGATTAAGATTAAGCCCAGAATAAAGAAGAATATTAGTGTTTCTGGGAGTGATTTAGAAAACTTGCTTTATAATTTTCTTGAGGAGTTCTTGTTTTTATTTGATTCTGAGAGATTTGTCTTTGCAAAGATTGAGAAAATTGAAATTAAGGATAATAAACTTGAGGCTGAAATTTTGGGGGATAATGCTGACAATTATAATATTTCAAATGATGTCAAGGCTGTGACTTATAATTCTATGTTTGTGAAGATAGAAACGGGAAAAGTTACTATACAGGTTGTGCTTGATGTTTAATGGCTGAGGTTAATTGAAGCTAGCCGACCGAGCCTTCCAATTTCTCCCGATTTAATGGAATGGAATCTGGCTGAGAAATTGAGAAAAAAAGTTTCACTCTTCAGTTATCTTGTCAACTATATTAAAAAATTGGAAGAGTGAAACTTTTTATGGAGCGGGCGAGTACCATCGTCATAAAAACCCTCTTGTTTATTCGCGGGGTTCTTAGGATGCTCAGAAATAAGAAGTATTTCTGACATGAGCGACTAAATTTGAGGCATCCCACAAATTTACAAAGCGAACGAGGAACGGAGAAGTAAAAACAGAATTTATGGTGGAGGGAACATCAGTTCCAGTTTATAGTATGATGAGGTGGTGCTTAGTTAGTGGGGGTTGGGGCTTTAGTTAGTTTCTAGTTAGGCAAAATTAGCCAAATAACCTTTGAAACCATCTAATAATTCTCGCAAAAAGTCCACTACTTACACATTGATTATCTATGCAAAGATTTGAAGAACACTCAAAGTTATTTTCACAGGCTATATTATTTCCTTTCTGCTCTGTAAAATTATTTGTATCTGAACAGTATCTTCCGTTTAGTCTATATCCTGAATAGTAACATTTATTATTCAATTCACAACCATCGCAAAGATATTTATCTCTGTTAGGAATACTTATAACCCCTGTCGATTCGTTAGGTTTTATTTCTGTTTTAGGAAGACAAACCCCATTTGAACATCCGTTAGGACAGGTTATTCTTTCAACTTTTAACTCATTATTTTCACAATAGCCTTCTCCTAAATAATTGCTTGAATCAGTATTATCGCCAGAGGCTTCTAAAGATGTAACACAAGAATCCGTATTTGTTAAAGGTGCTCCATTGTACATTCCAGAAAAGGTTCCTTTAATATTGTAGTTTCTTCCATTATCTGAATCTGTACAAGTTATATTTTGAACTGGTTTGTCTACAATACAGGCACCATCTGAACATCCATTAGGACAAGAAACATCTTGAAGATAAACATGGTATTGGCTATCTGGCATAAATTTACAAAAATATTCATCTAAAACACAATATTCTCCAGAACAACTGGACACTCTTTGACTTGCATCATTTGGTGCCGATATATCTCTGCATAAATCTGTTCCCTCAAAAGATTCTCCAGTATAAAAAGTTCCACTGATTGTGCCTTTTGAGTATATTTTATTTCCATCGTCAGAATCTGTGCAAGTTACATTCTGAACGGGATTATTTTCAACGCATGCGCCATTTACACAGCCATTAGGGCAAGTTATTCTTTCAACTTTTAGCTCATTATTTTCGCAATATCCTTCTCCTAGGTAATTACTTGAATCAGTATTGTCTCCTGATGCCTCTAAAGATGTAACACAAGAATCCGTATTTGTTAAATGTATTAATGTTCCGCTATAGTTAAGCATGCCTGAGAATGTTCCTTTAACATTGTAGTTTCTTCCATTATCTGAATCTGTGCAGTCAAGGGCATAAGCTAGACTTAAAATATTAACAATTAAAACAATAAATAATATAATAAACAAATTCTTTCTCATGGAAGAGTTAACGAGATATACTTTATAAAGTCTACTCTCTCCACCGATTCTATGTTCTGTATTCTTCTCCAACCTCAAACGATTTCTTTGCAAGTTTTAAATTGATTATTCCGAATATAATTCCTATAACCCCCACAATGGATAAAAATAATGCTGTTGCTTGTCCGAGGGCGATAGCAAGAACTATTCCCAAAAGAATAAAAAAGATTCCTGCAGTAAGATAATATCACGCATTAATCCTTTTTTTCCATGATTCAAAACGATTAGCCCGAAAAATAACTTTTTTGATAGGCGAGGGTAATTGTGATGGAAAGTCCATAGTGGATGAATGGATTGTAGTTTAAAAATTATTCTTTAGTCGTCAGCCCCAACCCCTCGTTCGTTCTAGTTATCAGTTTGGTTAGTACCACCGCACTAGTTGGGGGTGGGTGGTCGGGGGAACTAAATTCTGTTTTTATTTTGGCTAAGTGAGGTTAGCGGGAAATACAAAAACTTATTAAGCTCTGATTTGCTGATTGTTCTATGGAAATTAATTTAAAGAAAATATCTGAATTTGAATGGGAAATTCCTAAAACTGGAAAGATGAATGTTCCTGTAAAGATATTTGCAAGTGATAAGCTGATTGAAAAGATGAAAGAAGATATGACTTTTCAGCAGGCAATGAATGTAGCAATGCTTCCAGGAATAATTGACAAATCTATTGTTTTAATGGATGCGCATCAGGGGTACGGAATGTCAATAGGAGGGGTTGCTGCTTTTGACATTGATAATGGAGTCATAAGCCCTGGTTGCGTGGGATATGATATTGATTGTTCAGTCAGACTCTTAAGCACAAACATAACAAAAGAAGATATAATCGGAAAAGAAGAACAAATTTCAGCCCAATTATTCAGAGATATCCCGTCCGGAGTCGGGAAAAAGGGAAGAATAAAACTTTCAGAAGAAGAATTAAATGAGGTTTTAAAAGAGGGTTCACAATGGGCTGTTAAGAATGGTTATGGGACAGAAGAAGATTATATTCACACTGAAGAAGAAGGAAAAATGAAAGAGGCAATCCCTGAATATGTTAGTGAGAAAGCAAAGAAAAGAGGCATGCCACAATTAGGAAGTATGGGGGCTGGAAATCATTTTCTTGAGATTCAGGAAGTTGATGAGATTTTTGATAAAGAAATTGCAAAGAAATTTGGAATAACTGAGAGGGGGCAGATAACAATTATGATTCATTGCGGCTCGAGAGGATTAGGGCACCAGGTTGCTTCTGATTATATCAAACTAATGGAAGATGAATACGGATTTGAAGGATTGCCTGACAGAGAGCTGATAAATGCTCCTATTAAGTCCGAACTTGGAAAAAAATATTTTGGGGCTATGGCTGCGGCAGTTAATTTTGCATTTGCAAATAAACAGCTGATAACTCATTGGACAAGAGAGGCCATGAAAAGAGTTTTTCCTAATTTTAAAGCAGATGTGGTATATGAAGTTTGCCATAATATTGCAAAGTTTGAAAAGCATAAAATTAATAACGAAGAAAAAGAAGTTTTGGTTTTGCGAAAGGGAGCAACAAGATCTTTTGGACCTGGAAGGAAAGAGTTACCTAAAGATTATAGAGGTGTTGGTCAACCAGTATTAATTCCTGGCTCAATGGGAACTGCTTCGTATGTTCTAGTTGGAACTAAGAAGGCAGAAGAGTTAACTTTTGGGAGCACATGCCACGGTGCAGGAAGGGTTATGAGCCGGCATGAGGCTATGAGGCATCAAAAAGGGCAGGATGTAAAGAACAAACTAAAATTAAAAGGAATTGAGGTAAGGTCTGGAAGCTGGGAGGGTTTGGCTGAAGAAGCCCCAGAATCGTATAAAGATGTTGATGAAGTTGT
The DNA here is from genome assembly GCA_018901625.1 of Nanobdellota archaeon. Lineage (GTDB taxonomy): Archaea > Nanobdellota > Nanobdellia > Pacearchaeales > GW2011-AR1 > JAHIEM01. The sequence continues at coordinate 353 of JAHIEM010000002.1, read as the reverse complement.
AAGAGTAAGCCACGAATTAGGCATTGGAAATCTTGTTGCTAGAGTTAAGCCACTGATTGTCATTAAAGGGTAATTTTGGTATAATCTATACCTGTTTCTGGATTAAATTATACTGAAATAATATGACAAGCATAGATGAGCATAAAAATAAAATTAGAGAGCATTTAGAAGAGATAGATGGGGCTATAGAAGAGGGCATAGAAAACAAGCCTGTCACAATTGGTTTTCATTGTTCTGCTTGCGCTCTGCAATTTCTTGAATTATACCTTCATGTTACAAACAAGATTCCCATAGGAAAGGTAGTAAAGCACGACTGGTTTAAAAAACCCCATAAAGAACAGAAGAAAGAGCCG
>JAHIEM010000037.1 GCA_018901625.1 Nanobdellota archaeon | reverse complement strand
TTTTTATCAAGACAAGAAGAAATTAAAAGGTATGTTCAAGAAATCGGATTTGGGAATACTAAAAATTTAAATAGGTATCTTCAGTTTAAAAACTGCCTCGAAAGAGGATGCCCCTGTAGTCTAGAGGCCAAATCCATTCTCATCAAAAGATAAGATGGAGGCTAGGGATTCCACCCTCTCAACTCAGGGAGTTTCACCTTGATGAAAGGAAGACTCTGCCCTCTTGGGCAACTGGAAATTCCGAAAATTCAAAGAATTTTCTGAAGATTTATCGGAGAACGGTGGCGACCCGGGTTCAAATCCCGGCGGGGGCATTCAGTTTATAGTCGACAAAATTGATATTTTGAAAAAGGGGGCATTGAACTATTACGAAAAATTGAGATAAGATTTAAATAATAGTTTTGATTATGGAGAATATGAAAGAAGAAATATTTTTAGAAGTATTAAAAAAATTAAATGGTTTAAACTATCTTTTTTTCTCTGGCATGGCTGTTTCTGTATATACAGAAGGAAAAAGAGAAGCTGGAGATACAGATGTAATTGTTCATAAAAAAGATATAAATAAGTTTGCAAAAAGAATGGGAACAAAGGTTAAGAAAAGATTTTTTGATAAAGGTACCTTTTTCGGAGAGGATTATGGTTTTGTTATAGATTTTAAAGGTCAGGAAGTAGAAGCCACAAATGGTTATCCAAGAGAAAGAATGGCAAAAGGAACCTTTGATAAGCTTTTTAAAAGAAAAGTAAGAAAGATATTTTTAGGAAAAGAAGTTTTTATAGAACCAATAGAAGAGCTAATTGTTCAAAAAGCATTTATGCATAGAGAAAAAGACTTAGCAGATTTAAAACTGCTTTTGAATCAAAAAATTGATAAAGATTTCGTAATAGAACTAGCAGAAGATTGGGGGAAGAAACAAGAAATTTTAAAAGTTTTAAAAGAAATAGGATATATGGTTTAAAATATATTTATTAAAAGAAGAATTTAAATAACCCTCGAAATTACCAAAAGTTTAAACTTCAGTGAAAAAAGTTTTGGAGGCATAACTTTTTAAACTTTAAGCATCTAACCACAACATGGTGCAATTAAGTGCAGTAATCACAAAGGAAGAAGATATGTATGTTGCGAAATGTCCCGAAGTTGGCACAGTTAGCCAAGGCTCTAGTCTCGAAGAAGCAATTGAAAACTTAAAAGAAGCAACATCTCTGTACATTGAAGAATTTCCTATAAAAATCAGTGTAATGTCTTTACTAACAACTTTTGAAGTGCAAAATGTCGCCACAGCTTAGAAAGGTTTCTGGAAAAGAGTGTGTAAAGATTCTATGTAATAAGTTTGGTTTTCAGATTGTAAGGCAAAGAGGAAGCCATGTTTTAATAAAGAAAGAGACTAGCCAGGGCAAGATTGGAACAGTTGTGCCTCAGCATAAAGAGATAAAAATAGGAACATTAAAAGCCATTTTGGAACAAGCAAAAGTAAGTGAAGAAGAATTCAGCAAGTTCGTATAAAAAGAGTTGCCATTTTATACCCCATCTATGCCCTCTTATACCCGGCGGGGGCATTCATTTTATCGTCGATAAAAAGCGAATTCTGAAAAACCAAGCATAATGCTTTCCTAAATTATTTCTTAAACATCAAAAGATTTAAATACTATAGGTAGCTATGGGTAAGCATAGAAAATGATAACCACAATACAGCTCGATAATAAAATAAAAGACAAGCTAGATAAATTAAAAGTTCATCATAGAGAGAGCTATAACGAACTGATTGCAAGACTTATAGAAAATTGTTCTCCTAGTAAAATGGATAAAGAAAGCCTAATCGAAACAATAGAAGTTCTATCTGATCCAGAAACAATGAGAAAGATAGCAGAAGCTGTAGAAAGGATTAACAAAGGAGACTTAGGAACACCTATTGAAGAAGTTAGAAAAGAGCCAGGATTATAAAATGTATTCTTTAAACTTAGACAAAAATGCAAGAATATTTCTTAAAAAATTAGATAAATCTGAGCAAGAAAGAATTTTAAACAAATTAGATGATTTAAAAGATAATGCTGAATTAGGAAAGCCCCTTACAGGAAATCTCGCAGGATTATGGAGCCTAAGAACAGGAAAGTATAGAGCATTGTATAGGATATTAAATGAGGAGTTGATAATTATAGTATTAGATTGGGCATAGAAAAGATATTTATGATTAGTCTGTTAACATCAATCTAATTTATTCCCCTTTCTATAGCTCTAACTCTAGCGGAAAAAGTTTTCACTTTTCTATGTCAAGAACTCTGAACTAAAGTCCAAAGCTCGTTGAGTTCTTGAACACTGTCAAGGTGCTAACTCCATACTCAAATAAGGATGGTACGCAAGCACCTTGAAGTCTTAAACTTTATATTCTAAAGTGAAAACTTTTTGGGAGCATCTTATATTTCTGTAATTTTCATTAAGAACAGAAACATATATAAATAAGTTAGGCATACCTAACTTATGCAAATCAAGAGAGGTTATGAAGACTACTTAAGAACAATTCTCGAAATATCAGAATCAAGCAGTAGTGTAAAGAATATTGATATTGCAAAATCTCTTAAAATCTCAAAGCCAAGTGTTTCAGAAATGCTGAGAAAATTAAAAAAAGATGGATTAATTGAATTTCAGCCGTATTCTAAAATCAATTTAACAAGAAAGGGAAGAGCGAGAGCAGAAAGAGTTTCAGAGAAATTCAAGATAATCAGGCACTTTGCGCACAAACTAGGGCACAAAACTCCCCATGATGAAGCGCACAAACTAGAACACGCACTCTCTCCAGGAATGATAACCAGGATATCTGAACTCTTATACGGAAAATCAAAGCAAAATACCCCCCCGCCATATATCAGTTAGATTTATAAATCAAAAATTTATCATAAACCTATGAAGAGATCAAGCAGAAGATGGAAAAAAAAGCGCCAGATGAGATGGAAGTGGCAGAGAAAGCGCTTAAAGAGGGAAAAACACAAAAGAAAACAGCACAGGGCAAGAAGCAAGTAATTCTATAACCACAATATTTATAAGAGCAGAATCATAACTCCTGCAATGCAAACAGCAGAACAATTAAGACGAGAAAAAACAAACAGGTTTAGAGATGATAGGAAAGATATTGAAATGCTTGAAGGGCAAAGAAAAGTCGAGGAATTCTGGTTCAAGGTTATCAACTCCCTAGATACGCCAAAGGCAGACACCATATGCGAAGCATACAAGAGATTTATAGTAGGTTCAGAGGATTATGATGCAATGACAAGAGTTCATTCAAACAAAACTCCTGCTAAAGAAGATTATCAAGGATTTTATGCAGAACTAACAAAGAGAGAGATTATAAACCCAAGCAAAGAAGAATTAGAATTACTTACAAAGGAAGGATTCAATTCCGCAGGCCTAATAGGGATAATTAACGACTGCCGTATCTCTACAATCGCTTCTCAAATAATCGTGAATATGATTGGCGCGATGTATTCATAGGTATGTCTTCATTATAATAATCTTTATAAAACAACTTAGCAATAAGTTGTATACTAAAAACAGGGAAAAATGTTAGAATCTACTATCTGGACAGAAAAATACAGGCCAACAACATTTGAGGAACTTGTGGGGCAGGACGAGATTGTAAAGAGAATAAAAAATCTAGTTAATGGGATGAATATTCCCCACTTGTTATTTTCAGGCCCAGCAGGGACAGGCAAATCAAGTTTAGCGCTGATAATAGTCAAACAGCTCTTTGGAGAAAATTGGAAAGATAATTATCTTGAATTAAATGCTTCTGATGAGAGAGGAATAGATGTTGTAAGACAGAAAGTTAAGGATTTTGCCAGAACAAAAGCCCTTCAGTCAGTTCCATTCAAGGTAATCTTCCTAGATGAAGCAGATGCCCTAACAAGAGAGGCTCAGCAAGCATTAAGAAGGACAATGGAGAACTTTACAAACACGTGCAGATTTATTCTCTCGTGCAACTACTCGAGCAAGATTCTTGACCCAATCCAGTCAAGATGCGCAATTTTCAGGTTCAAGCTTCTGGAAAAGAAAGATATTGACAAGAGAGTTAAGCTGATTTCAGAAAAAGAAAAACTTCTATTGGATGAAGAAGCACTAACAGTGCTTTACGAAGCAAGTGAAGGAGACTGCAGAAGAGTAATAAATTTGTTACAATCAACTGCGAGCATCTCCCCGAACATAACAAAAGATTTAGTAAACACAATCGTCTCAAGTGCAAAACCAAAAGACATAAAGATAGTCCTCGAATATGCGCTCTCCGGAGATTTTTTAAACTCAAGAGAAAAACTTCTTGAGATAATGCTCAAAGAGGGATTATCTGGCCAAGATATAATCAAATCAATACAAAAAGAAGTGTGGAACTTGCAGATAGAACCTGAAATAAAAGTAAAGCTGACAGAAAAGACAGGCGAGATAGAATTCAGGCTAGTTGAAGGCTCTGATGAATTTGTACAGCTGGAATCTCTTTTAGCTAGTTTTGTTTTAGCTGGCCAGGGGAAGAGCTAAAATGCCTTCTTGCCAAAATCAAGCAAGAAGTTTTATTGAAAGAGCGCACAACCTAGTAGAAAGAATAAGCAATGGAGCAGAGATTAGAGAAGAAATAGGAAGTTACAACTTATGCCTGCGAAGGCATACCTGGCCAAACACAGTCTGGAGAGGATTATACAAGCACCGCTACGAAGCAATAGTCTCAGATGGAAAAACTATTCTCACAAGATACAGAACAAAGAGTTCTGATAGATTCCTGGCATTTTACATATTGTGCCTTGCTCCATTTATCGAACAATTAAAAACATCACCAGAACAGGCAAGCCAGACAATCACTGCACTAAAGGCAAGCATAAGAAATGACCACGAAATACAAGGAAAAGACCATTCATACTGCCTAGGAATCAGTTAAAATGTTAACTCTATGCGAGAAGTACAGAGCAGCATGTTTTCTAGATATAAAAGGACAGGATTTTGCAGTAGATAAGATAAAAGCATTTATCAGAACATTCCCAGCAAAAAGAGCAGTTTTACTGCACGGACCAGCAGGGACAGGCAAGACCTCTCTGGCATATGCACTGGCAAAAGAGACAGGTTCAGAAATCCTGGAACTGAATGCAAGTGATTTAAGAAACAAAGACCAGCTAGAAAGAATTCTCAAGCCAGCAACAGAGCAACTAAGCTTATTTGGGAAAAATAAGATTATCCTGATTGACGAAGTGGATGGGATTTCAACAGCAGACAGGGGAGGGTTGCCAGAACTATTAATGCTCATAGAAAAAACCAAATTCCCGATTATAGTTACTGCAAATGATATCTGGCAGCAAAAATTCAACTTATTAAGAAGAAAAACAGACCTAATTCAGTTTAAAAATCTAGACTACAAAACGATTCTCTCTATTCTAAAAGAAATCTCAGAAAAAGAGAAAATAAAAGTTGCAAGTGATATCCTTGCAAGTGTCGCAATAAAGGCAAAGGGTGATGTCCGCGCTGCCCTTAATGATTTGCAGACAATCCAGCTAGTAAATCAGCCAGAAGAAATATCAGAAAGAGACAAAGAAGAAGATATATTCAATGTCTTAAGAATTATTTTTAAACAAACAGCCCACAAAGAAACACTGAGGCTATATGATACACTAAACATGCCTCTTGATGAGATACGTCTCTGGCTGGAAGAGAACATTCCCTACGAGTACAGGGGAAAGGAGCTGTATAATGCATTTGAAGCACTATCAAAAGCAGATGTCTTCAGAGGAAGAATTCACAGACAGCAGCACTGGAGATTTCTAGTATATCAAAACATTCTTCTGTCAGCAGGAGTTTCTTCAGCAAAATCAGCTCCCAGAACAGGATTCACAGCATATAAAAAACCCTCCCGCATCTTGAAAATATGGATGGCCAATCAAAGAAACGCCAAAAGAAAGAGCATCTCTCAAAAATATGCTGCTCTCTGCCATATCTCTATCAAAAGAGCAGTAAAAGACTTTCCAATAATCAGGCAGATAATCACAAACAAGCCAGATATTTATAAGAGTCTAAGACTAAGTGAAGAAGAAATAGATTTTCTTGAAAAACCAGTGTAAATTCCAATCACCTAAATGAATCTAATCAATTCTAACTTCTGTTGCAACCCCTAATTGCTATGAATAATTGATTATCTAGAAAAAGACTAACAACTGGCAGCAGCTGCACTATCCCCAGCAGCACTAGCTGTTGTGCCAAATCCAGGATCAGGGTTTTCTGTAGACAATGTTGAAGTGCAGCTTGAAGGCTCTGTATTGAAAGCACTGCAAATTGTAGTTAAAGCACTAGCAGGACTTCTAGGGTAGAATTCAGCCTCTGCCCCATTAATTATCAATGTAGGACTTCCCTGAACACCATATCCATTGCTTAGTGCAGAATCTGCAGCATAATACTCCTTAGCCTTTCCAGAGTTAATGCACACATCAACATTAATTCCAAGTTTCTTTAAACATCTAGACGAATCTCCATCTTCTAAGAAACACTCAAGATAAGGAATAAACTTCGCACTCTGCTGCTCTCTTATACACAACTGAGTATATGTCTCAGATTCTTCATTATCTCCGTGCATGAAATAGTGAACAAATCTAATCTTAGAATCAATTGAATTTCCGAGAGCTTTTATTGCAGGCAAAATTCCTTTCTCAGCCTGAGTCCCATAAGGACAGTGAGTCATAATAAATAATTCAACAGCAGGTTTATCTGACTTAGGAACTTCTATAGGAGTTGGTGTGGGAGGAGTAGGACTGGAAGAATCTGACAACGGAACAATCATGGTTCCAACATAAAATCCTCCGTCTTTAGTAAAGTAAGTAGGAATCTGCTGCCCATTATAATCAACTAGAACTTCATATAATCCTGCTTTTTCTGAAACAGAATCAATAACTACTGTGCCCTGTCCCTGCAATACTTGAGTATTTATGAAATTAACTGCCTTCTCTCCAATCTGTTTCTGGCTAACAACAGCTCCAGAACCCCTAAAAACTAAAACAAGCAATATCAAAGCGAGAACAGCAAGAACAACAGTAGAAGCAACCCAAGGATTCTTTTTTATTTTTTTTATAAACTCAGAAGGCTTAACCTCACTATTTTCTTCAGCTTTTTTCTCTTTTTCCTTAGCCATATTGATTATTATTTTAGAGGCTTTATAAATCTTATGGAATTAGGGGGAATATAAAAAAATTAAAGTAAAAAGATATTTAAACAGTGTTTCCGAAGATAAAACATGGAATTAGAGGTGTTCATAAATTTTCTGCTGGCAATAGGTATCGGAGCAATTCTCGGAATAGAACGAGAAATAGTTCACCAAAAAAAGAAGATAACAGATTTTGCAGGGATAAGAACATTCATTCTCATAGCTATTCTCGGGTTTCTTCTCGCATATATAACTATCAATCTATTTAATTCGTTTTCAGCATTTATAGTCGGATTTGCAGCATTTATGATTCTGGTAATCGCATCATATGTAATCCTCGCAATGAAAACAGGGAGAGTTGGAGCAACAACAGAGATAACTGCAATAATCACCTTCCTGCTTGCAGCCATTGTAACACTAGACATAACAAAAAATCTTAGATTAATAGCAATAATAATCGCAGTGATTGTAGCTTCACTTCTTGCGCTAAAAGAAAATCTCCACAAATTTGCAAGAAGCGTGCAAACAACAGAAGTCTATGCAGCAATAAAAATGGCAATAATAAGCATAGTAATCCTCCCATTTCTCCCAAATAAAGCCTACACTATGCTGGACATTCCTGTTCTTAGAGAGATTATTGCAATCTTCCCAAAAACAATTCCACTAATCCAGCAAATCAATGTATTCAACCCATTCAGAATCTGGATGATGGTCGTATTTATTTCAGGCCTAAGCTTCATAGGTTATATTCTTGTAAGATTAATCGGCACAAACAGGGGAATTGGATTAACAAGCATGCTCGGAGGCCTAGTATCAAGCACAGCAGTCACAATCTCACTATCTGAAAAGAGCAAAGAGTCTAAAGCAAACTCCCCCCTCGCCTTTGGGATAATTCTAGCCTCTTCAATAATGTTCATCAGAGTTCTGATAGAAGTTTCTGTAGTCAACAACTCTCTCCTTAAATTCCTGGCAATTCCACTCGGAGCAATGGCTCTGGCAGGGTTAGTCATCGCATTCATAATTTCGAGAAATAGCAAGTCAGAAAAAACAAAAAAAGTAGAATTCAAGAACCCTTTTGCACTCTGGCCAGCCCTGAAGTTTGGATTATTCTTTGTCTTTATCCTAGTAGTCTCAAAACTGCTGTTCATATTATTCGGGAACAGTGGAATCTTGATTGCTGCCCTAGTCTCAGGTTTAGCAGATGTAGACGCGATAACAATAACAATATCCACTCTCGCTCTCGGCTCTCTCGATGCAAAAATAGCAATCATAGGCATCATTCTTGCAGTCGCAGCAAATACTGTTGTAAAAGGAGCCATAACAAGAATAATGGGAGATAACGGTCTGGCAAAGAAAGTTACGATTGCATTCCTAATTATCCTCATAATAGGGCTTGCTCTTGCATTCCTTGTATAAAAATCTGGTAATGTTAAATTAACAAGTGATGGAAAATAAGAAATTTAGAGCATCACCTGCGATATTTACAGAACCAAAAATCTATAAATTTATAAGTATGCTAATTATATCCATATAACAAAAGAGGAAAATAAATCATGCCATATAATATAATAGTAGGAAGAGATGATTCAGATAAATTAAGATTTGGGAATAAAGGCTTAATCAAACTAGGAAAAGGCTATGTTAAAATGGGCCAGTACACTTCTTTAAGCAATCCAATTTTTATGGATGTAGCAAGAAGCCACGTTATTCTTGTTTCCGGCAAACGTGGATGTCTAACTGAAGATACCATGATTTTCACCGACAAAGGATATAAGAGAATAACCGAATTTAACAAGAAAGAGGATAAGGTTCTGTCATTCAATAAAGAAAAGAAGGAATTTGAATGGGAAAATGCAGAATTGTTGGAATACAATATCTCTAATGAAACATTGATTGAAATTGAGTTAGAGGATGGAAGAAAACTCAAATTAACTAAAGAGCACCCCCTGCTGCTTAACTACGGGAAGTATTTGTTTTGGAGAATGGCTCAGGAGTTAAAAGTCAGAGACAAAATAATACTCCCTACAAGTTTGCCAGAAATAAAAAATGACAAAGAAAGTCTGAGAATCGCAAGAATTTTAGGATTTGTTCTTTCTGACGGCACAATAAGCAAAAGAAAAGGAAGATGGAAAGACGGCAGAGGTTATTGGTATAACGGAACTAAAAGCAGACTGAGAATTTTTTGTGATGATGAATCAGTACTAAGAACAGCAAAAGAAGATTTAGAAAAAGAGTTTGGGTTGCATGTTAAAGAGTACAGAAGGAATGATTGCAACTGTTCAGTTATTCAATCCTTGCATGCCTCTGTGATAGATCGAATTAAAAATCTTGGGGTGCCGCTCGGAAATAAAGCGGGAATTATAAGAATTCCAAAGATAGTCTGGGAAAGCTCAAACAAATTCAAGGAAAATTTTCTCTCTGCTTTATTCTCTTGTGATGGTTTTGTCGAGAAAAATGGCAAAACATTGGAGTATTACAGCAAATCGAGAGCATTTCTAGAAGATTTGCAGATATTATTAACTCAATTAGGCATAGAATCCACAATAAAAATAAAGAACTCCAAATGTGGGGAAAAATACTATGAGAATCATAGATTATTCATAACTGATAATTCTTCAATAGAGAATTTTAAAAGAATAGGGTTCATAAGCAAGTATAAACAGGAAAGATTAGAAAAACATATTGGAAATAACACTAAAAGAAGAAAAACATTCTATTTTTCAAATAGTCTAGTTTGTAAAAGAATAAAGTTTATAAAAGAAATAAATGGAATAAACAAAGTTTATGATTTGTCAGTTGATAAAAATCATTCTTTTATCGCTAATGGTATTGTAAGCCATAATTCTGGAAAGTCCTATACACTTGGAGTAATCGCAGAAGAACTTTCAACACTAGAAGGAGAAGAGAAAAAAAATATCTCCAGTCTCATATTTGATACCATGGGAATATTCTGGACAATGAAATTCAAGAATGAGAAAGAAAAAGAGTTATTAAGCGAATGGCAGGAAAAGCCAAAAAATATAGATGTAAAAATCTTCGCCCCTTCAGGGTATTTTTCAGAATATGAAAAGCGCCAGATTCCTGTTGATGAAAAGTTCTCAATATCCCCTAGTGAACTAGATGCAGAAGACTGGGTAATAACTTTTAATCTGAACATCACAGACCCTATAGCAATAACAATTGAGAGAGCAGTAAACAAGCTGAAAGAGAAATCTGAAGACTTTGGTGTGGAAGAAATTATCTCTGAAATAAAAAAAGATTCAACTTCAAACGAAGAAATAAAAAACTCTGCAATAGGCTTGTTTGAAGCAGCCCTTACCTGGAAGATTTTTGCGCGAAAGAATGAGAAATCAACCCCAACAGCAGACCTAGTCAAACCAGGACTAACTTCTGTCTTGGATCTCTCAGTATACAGCTCAGTAGGAGCTTTTAACATCCGCGCCCTCGTGATAAGCCTAGTCTGCAGAAAATTGTTTAACGAAAGAATACTTGCAAGAAAAAAAGAAGAACTAGAAGCAGTTCAGCACGGAATCGATTACTTGTCTTTCAAGCAAGAAAGAGAGATGCCTCTTGTCTGGATATTTCTTGATGAAATCCACGAGTTTTTGCCTGACCAAGGAAAAACACCTGCAAGCGATGCATTAATCCAGCTGTTGAGAGAAGGTAGACAGCCTGGAATATCAATGGTAATGGCAACACAACAGCCAGGAGCATTAGCAAGAGATGCAATTACTCAGGCAGACATAGTTATAAGCCACAGAGTCACAGCAATGCCGGATATTCGCGCCTTGAATGAGATGATGCAGTCATACCTTCTAGATTCAATAAAAAAACAAATGGATGACCTGCCAAATTTAAAAGGAAGCGCAATAATTCTCGATGATAATTCAGAAAGACTCTATCCTATGAGGATAAAGCCAAGATTCACCTGGCATGGTGGAGAAGCTCCAACAGCTGTTAAAGTTGAGAAGAGAATATAATGCTAGAGCTTCTTGCGGAAGCTTTGTAGTGCTGAAGAATGAAGCACACCTTTGGAAACCTTTTCTAAAGGTTTATGGAGAAGCTCCAACAGCTGTTAAAGTTGAGAAGAGAATATAAGCGCCGAGCTACAGAATTTTAAAATCTACTCGCCACCGATATTTATAAGGAGCAATCTCCCCAGCTTTCTTAAAATTAAAAATCTTTATTCTCTTTTTAGCTTTCTTTGCCTCAGATAAAACCTTATCAATAATTTCTTCAGCATCTTTCCCAAAATCATAATAATAAACCTCTGTATTTTTCTTGCAGAATTTCCAGATATATTCCAAAAAACTGTCTTTCAACTGGGGTCTAGGCATGACTATCTTGTCAAAGCTTAAATTTTTTTCTAGCAATTTATCTAGTTTCTTGACACATGGAAAATTCTTGTTGTCTTTGGAATTTTCCGGGTGCTCAGGAATCCGACATAACTTCCATTTTGAAGGAGGATTCCTGACATCTCCCTGAATAATCTCAACATTAGAAAGTTTATTCAGCTTAACATTCTCTCTTGCATACTTGCAGCACTCTCTTCCAAGTTCAACAGCAACAACTTTCTTGCACTTAGAATGTTTAGCAATGACAATTGGAAACGGAGCAACCCCTGAAAATAAGACTAAAACTTTATCACTCGGTTTTATTTTACCTGCAATCTCTAATCTCTCATTGCTCAATCTTGGAGAGAAGTAGCAGGAATCTATATTCAGCTTGAATACACATCCGCTTTCTCGATAAAGCGCTTCCTTAGTCTTCTTTCCAGCAAGATGCTTTGTCTTCAAAGTTCTCAGTCTTCCATGAACCTTCTCAATTTTCTCAAGCACTGTAAGAACATTAGGCCTCTCTTGCATCAGTTTCTTTGCAAATTTAACTTTCTCTCTCGCAAGCGTCTTCTCAGAGAATTTCAAAACAGCCATGTTGCCTAGGAAATCATAACCTGCTTTTATCATCTTGAGCTCACCTCTTGAGCGAAAACTCCGAGAATTTCCTTAAATTCTCGAGGTTCAAATTCGTAAGAATTTGAATTGTTTATTTTTATCATCATGATACCAATTAAAGTTAATTTAAAAATGTTGAGTAACTCAGTCTACAACTAACCCCCCGAAACTGCAAATCACTCTCATAGTCTATTAATTATCAGATTGCAGATAACTTTATTTCAGAAGCAGTTATTGTTTAATAGGATTCCCTCAACAAGTTTAGTTACAAATGAAACTAAGTCATAGCTACACTTGAAACTAAAGAATAGTTACAAATGAAACTAAAGATTTAAAAACAGCAAAACAATTATTCTTACATGAGAGTAGAAGACCATTTAAGAAACATCCAAGAAAGTTTAGAAGTAATAAACGAAAGCATACAGAAAGGAATCCAAGAAAGGCAGAGAAATATTGGATTTAACTGCTCTGTCGCCTCGGTTGAAATGCTCGAGATTTTCCTGCATAAAAACAATTTAATCAATCCCGGGGCAGTAATCAAGCACGATTGGTTTGCCTCAGAGAGAAAGGCAAATGAAAAACTTCCATTCGATTTTCCAGAAAAAGATAAAATAATGAAAATTCCGATAGAAATAGAAAGCAAAAGAAGCTTGCTCTGCTACGGAAAGCCGCATGAAATAGAAACAATAGAATCAGTAATCTCTTCCTTCAATCAAATTAAATCTCTATTCGAAAGCCTTGAATTAAAATGGAATTAGTAAGTTATGCAGCAGATTTTGCATCTTTCCTGATACAAAATACAAAGAATATGGAAAAAATAAAGTCCATAATCTTATTTGGTAGTGTGGCCAGGGGAGAGGCAGGAAAAGAAAGCGACGTGGATATTTTTGTTGATGTTTTGAATGATGAAAAAGAAATAGAGAAAGAAGTCAAACAAATAGGAAAAAAATTCTTCAGTTCAGTTAAGTTCAAAAGTTACTGGAAACTGCTTAATGTCAAAAACGAGATAAATGTTATTGTTGGAAAACTAGAGAACTGGAAATTAAAAGATAGCATGCTCGGAAGCTCGATAGTGCTCTATCAAAAATACTCCCCAATATTAGAAAACGGTAAAAACGAAGTAATTTTAACATGGAGCAACATAAAGCCAAACTCTAAAAGAGTAATGTTAAACAAAAAGATTATTGGATACAACCATTATAAGAGATATTACAAGGGGCTGTTGGAGATATACGGAGGCAGAAAGCTAGGAGCAAATGTGATACTCATTCCAACAGAGCAGCTAAACCTGTTTCTAAAAGAATTCCATAAGTTTAAGATTCCAGTAAAAATCCAGAGGGTTTTTGAATACGAGGAATAAATTTAAAAACAGCATAATACTAATATAATCAAGAAAAGAGGAAAGATGAATAAAAAATCCCAAGCATCTATTCATGTAATAGTGGGAATATTGTTACTAGCTGGAGGAATTTCATACATCGCTAATCAATCAGGTTTAGGATTGATTTTAGCTTCACTAGGATTATTAGTAGAGGCAATAGTAAACTGGGCAGCTAAAATAGCATGATAGAGCTAATACCAAAAAATGTGATAATCGGCAGCACAATAGTTCTGATAAACCTAATTCCATTAATTCTAAAAAAATATAAATTAATTCCAATAACAGCAACAATATCCGTATTGCTCGCAATCCTTGGAAATTACATACTCCCATGAAAAATGAATAAAATCATTGGATATGCAATTGCAGCAGTGGGATTGTTTGTTCTCGCGCTTCCATTTATAAAAGTTATTCCAATTCCAGAGCAGATAAAGCCAGCATATACAATGATTGGGGGAATAGCAATAATAATAGCGGGAATAGCTTTAACTCTCGGCCCGAAAACAAGCAAAGTTGAAAAAGAAGTCCCAATATATGAGGGAGAGGGAAAACATAGGAAAGTGGTAGGATACCAAAGAATGAGCAAGAAATAATCTGATTATTGTATATTGATTTCAAATTACCTCTTAATCTAAATAAACTCCCTGTCAATTAATCATTATACAAAATTTTTAGCTAGTGTCTACTAATTGCCTTTAATTTGCTTCTCAGTTTCCTCACAAGCCGGTTATAGTGTCCCTCTGTTATAATATCGTGATCTAAATCTTTTCGTGCCTGGTCTATCTCTCTCCTTATGTCTCTTGAATATTTCTCCTGATTATCATATCCCATCTGCCTCATCTCTTCCTTTATCATCACTCTCCTTATTGTCCCGTCAGCCAGGAAGAATATCAGAGCAATTACACCGGTTATAAAATAAATCCATGATACATCTCCGAGCTCGCCATATCTAGAATACCAAATTCCAGCAAATACAACTAAAAAGAATATCCACAAAACTCTTCTAACAACTCCTGATTCAAACGACTGAACAAAGAAGATATAGATAAGCAGAGGAATTCCCGCAGACAGAGCCACCCCAAGAACACTGTAAGGTGTCAGAACATTAATCATAAACTCTGTGTCAGCTAAAAATCTAGTAGAGAGCAGAGAAACAGCTAGGGTAACTATCCACATAACAGCAAGATTATCCTTGAACATCTTTATCCTGCTTAAGATAACAAAGATTACAGAAACCATAACAAAGAGTAATAAAATTCTCTCAAACAAAAAGTCTCCAGTTCCGCCTAAGAAGATTGCAAATACCGAACCGACATTATCCTGAAACCAGTAGATAACAGAATAAAAGCCGCCCCCAGAATAACTAGAATAATATGTTCTCGCAGAAACCAACCCTAAAAGTAGAATCATAAAAGATAAAATAAATAATAGCAACACCCTTTTCTTATCAAACTTCATATCAGAATTAGATTTCTAGTGTTTATAAATATTATCAAAAATCTTTATTTCTTAAGACCAACAATCTTATTATTAAGCTCCTTCATCTTCTCATCATACCTCTTCTTGGTTATCGCTCCCTTTGCAAACTGGTTTCCAGCTTCAATAATCTCTTCTTTCAACTTATCAATTAAGTGAGAGTTTGCTTTGGTTACAGCCTTCTCAGCACTAATCTTAGCCAAACCCCTGCTAATAGAACCATCAAAAAGAGCAACAGCAAATGCTGCAATAGCTGTTGCAGGATATATCCATGCAAAATCTCCAAGTTTGTCCACTCTTGAGAAGTATAATCCTACAAATATCACAGCAAAAAATATCCACGCAAACTTTCTTATTGTAGGAGAGTCTTTCATCTTCATATTAACAATTACAAAATAAATCATAAATGGAATTCCTGCGCTAATTGCAACTCCCAGAACAGAGTAAGGCAGAATAATTGTTTGAACTATCCAATCATTAGCTATGAACCTTATTGAAAGAACAGACGCCCCAATTGCAACTATTGCAAGAGCCCAGGTATTTTCATTGAATAAAGCGACAGAGTCTAAAGCAATCCAGATGATTGCAAGAAGCATGGCAAATAATAATATTTTGGCAAAGAACCATTCTCCACCCGGAACATCCCCAAGAATATTAGCTGCAATAGGTTCAATAAATCTCACAAAGTCATCCATAATCTTCGGAAGTTTTGTGCTCATACTCTCTGCAGCATAGGCTGCTCCGGACAGAAAGATAGAACTAACTAACAGCAATAAAAACACTACCACTCTTTTCTTCATACCCTTTCTAATTTTAGCCTCTTTATAAATATTTCGAAATTTCCCAGAACAGAAAGTTCTGCCAAAGCGAGTTTATCACTCAACTCAGATGGCAGATAAAGAAAACATTTATAAAACCCATCAACGATAGTAAGTTAATCACATTGAGTGATGACAAGTGAAAGGAGGTATTAAAAATGAACAAAAAGATTGGTGTTTACAGTATTCTATTGTTAATGCTAATTCCAATGCTGGCTGCTTCAGTAATGGCTGCAGATATAACTCCTGCAACAGTGAGTAACAATGTTCAGAGTGCAATTAACTACGGTGTTGCTGCTGCTGAACCAGTCCTGAAATACATTCTTGGAGATTATAAGTCTCAGGGAAATGAATTTGCTATTCGAATATTAGTCTTAGCCCTGGTAACTCTTGTAATTTACGGAGTTCTAGCAGGAGTCAAGATATTTGGAGAAAAGCCATGGATAAATATGACCATCGGCATAATCATCTCACTTATCGGGATTAGATTCATGCCTGCCGGGTTTTTAGAATCTCTAGCTACACCTTCAAGTGCGCTGTTAGCAGTAATATTGTTCGGTTTGCCTTTCATAATACTATTCTACATCGGAAAGGAACTTCCAAGTACAGCAAGAAGAGTCATGTGGGTTGTATACGGCGTGATAATATTCGTACTATGGATATACAACTGGAGCAGACCTGAAACAAGTGGGTGGAATTGGATATACATAGGATTTGTAGTTGCATGTGGAATTGCATTCTGGTTTGATGGAAGTATCCAAAAGATATGGAGAAAAGCGAGATACGACAGACAGTTAGGAAGAGCGGAAGCAATGTCAAAAGCAGAGGTATACAAAGACATTAAAGCTGCAAGATCAGAACTAGCAAGTGCTGGTTCAGATGCTGAGAGAAAACACTGGAAAGCAGAGATTACACGCCTAGAAGCAAACCTTAAAGCATAATTTTATTTTTTTATTTTTTTATTTTTTTATTTTTTATTTAACTAGTAGTGAGAATTCTACCTAAAAACAAAATATTTATAAACACCTCATTTCTATAATCTCTATGAAAAGAGAGGTTGCAGGCAGAATTTTTACTTTCACAATTCTAGGATTACTATTATGTTCATTCTTAGCTCCATTTGTTCTAGCTGCAGACAGCACCGTAGACACTGCAACCTATGACACCGCAGCATCTGCAACAAAAAGCGCAATCTCAGGCGCACTCGGGTCTATTGGAGGAGTTTTATCCCCCCTATTCGGAGATAAAGAAGTTTTAACACGAGTTTTCTTCGCAATACTGTTATACATGATTCTATATTCAGCTATAGGCATGATTTTCAAGGGCAAGAGAGCACTAACAATCATAATAACATTTCTAGTAACTGCAATCTCACTTTTAGCCCTCCCATCAAACTTCATAGAAGCAATAAGAACTCAGTACGGAGCAATGGGAGCAGCAATTCTATCTATAATCCCATTCATAATCATCCTTGTATTCTCTATTAAAGTTGCAAGTGCATTGATTGGAAGAGTTGTGTGGATATTCTATATAGTCTACTACTTTGCATTATACATATACCAGATAGCTACAACAAGTTCTGGATGGCTGTCTGCAGAGACAATTCCATACTTCGCAGCAATAATCGCAGGAGTATTCATCTTCTTTTTCATAGGAGCAATAAGAAAAGCGTGGTTTAAAGGAGAGATGGCAGATATAAAAGAGGCAGGAACGGAAATTATAGAAAGAGAACAAATGCTCAATGCATACGAGAAGAAGAGGGTAGAATCATTAGGCGATTCCAAATAAAAGAAAAAATAAGTTTAAATACTTTCTCTGCAATAAGATTATAATGAAAAAGATAGGTGTATTATTCATTCTTGCAATTTTATTTCTCGGATTTATCTCTCTAGCAATAGCTGAAGAGATGCCTGACCCAACAGCAGGATTAAGAGATAACACTGCAGGAATAATAGATGAAGAAGGCATTCACACAGAAAACATAACAGGAACAGCAACTGAATATAAAAGCAAGGCAGAAGAGAGAATAGAATCAATAAACCTCTGGATAAAAAATAATGCTTCCTGGCTAGTTTATGTTTTTGGAATGGTTCCAGAACTCTCCTGGACATTCGCTCTTAATATCTACTGCTTACTATTGTTCTTAGTAATCCTAGTCTTAAACGGAATAATCATAAGAGTTCCAGTTGAGCTGCTGATGTCTCTCGGAAAAGGAACAAAAGAAAAAGCAATTACTATCTCAAAGATAGTCGGATTAGCAATATTCATATTCCTGCTAGAAACCAAATTCTTCCTTAACGTAATTGTAAGACCAGCAGTGTGGTTATGGGACAAAATATTCACATATGGCTGGATAGCAATAGTAATCTTCTGTCTCGTCTTGCTGGTAGTATTAGTATTCTTCCCGCAGATACTCACAATAATTAGCAAATCATATGATTCCTGGAAAGAAAAAAGAGCAAAGAAGCAACAAGACAGAGACAGAGAGTCACTGCACGAAGAAGTTAAAGTAGCAGAAAAGTTCACAGATACTCTAACAGGCGGAGCAGGAATATGAAGAAAATATTTATCTTAGCAGCAATTCTTCTGCTAATCTCTCCCCTCGTGCTAGCAGAAAATGATACAACACTAGCAGATGCAAAACAAACACTAACTAACATAGGAGACACAGGAAAGAATCTTGCAGGAAACCTCCCCACAGAAAAGATTAACCCGATAGTTGAAGTAATCTCGTGGGTTTTGCTCGGCACAAAATTAGAGTTTGGGTTAACATTTGGCTTGGCAATATTCTTTTGGATAGTTCTCTTCCTAGTAATTAATGGAGTAGTAAGCACACTAGTCAGACAGAAGATATTCTCAATAACAGGCTCAATCCTAATAACCTCAATAGCAATGCACTCGTTTTCAGGAGGTATTGAATCATGGATAGGAAGTCTGACTAATACCTGGCTCTCAGCAGCAGGAGCAATAGCCACAGGGCTGGTAATCTTAGTGATTATGACTATCATAAAAAAAGTCTTCCTAAAAAGAGCACAAACCTCAGAAAAGATTGAGAAAGTAGAAAAAATTGGCGCAGTTCTGAAAACATCTGCAGAAATAGAGAAGAAGAAGCTAGACTCATATAAAGATATAAACAAACCCTAAAACAGCGTCTTCTTCCTAAAGATACTTAATATAAACCTCAAAGAACTTTCTGTAAGTTTCTTTAAACTTCTCCAGAATAAATCTCTCGAGATTTTTAGAATACTTCTTATCAAAATCCTGCAGTGTTTTAAGATAAGATAATCTCTGGGATTTTCTGATTATAACCGGAGGATATTTGCTTTTCAGCAAGATAACATTCACTAATAACCTTCCAACCCTGCCATTTCCGTCTTCAAATGGATGAATCTGCTCAAACCTTCCGTGAAATAGTGCGGCAAGCTTAATTGGATGCGTCTTTTCCCTGTTTTGATTATACCACTCAATAAGCTTGCTCATCTCCTCATAAACCTTCTCTGGAGGAGTAGTATTAATCTTTCTTCCAAGGATGAAATTTGGGAGTTTTTTATAGCCCGCAACAACTCCCGTATCTTTTACAAGAAGTTTATGCATTTTAATTATGCTATCGTGCGAAATTTCAAATTTATTCCTAAACATCATTTCCACAACCACTCTTGAATTTGTAGTCTCGTATATTTCCCCCAAATCTTTTCCCTTAATTGAAGCATTCTCAAACATTACAATCGCTACATCCTTCAGAGTAAGCGAATTACCCTCCAGGGCATTGCTTTCATATGTAAAATTGACAGTGAACCTGTCAAGAAGGTCTCTTAAGCTTTGCCTGCTTAATTTCCTGAGAATTTTTCTGTATCCTAATTTCATCTCTTCTATTTTTCTTAAGGCATCTTCTGTAAAAATAGAGTCTTCTCCAAAATTCTCAAGCACATATTTAAAATTTTCTTCCGTCTCTCTTCTCTCAAAAAAGCCTTCAAGCTCCTTCTTAGTTTCCTTTTTATATATCTTCTCGAGAGAAATAACTCTTCCATCTGGCAACCTGGCTGATTTTACAGCATACCTATATCTCCTGCCCTTCACGAGTTTATCTTTAAAATACATAAATAAAGTTATCCCTACATATTTATAAACCTTTCTATTCTGTAAGGATAACTTATAATAACATTCCTAAAACAACGTTTTCAAAACTCTTTCCACTTTAGTATCTAAAAGTCTAATTAGAAAGTGAAAAGAGTTTTCTGTTTTCTCTTCTCTCTAAACTCATGCAATTTTTCAAGCTGCGAATTAACTCTCTCTAAACTAAATTCATACTCGTCAACTAAAATCTTCCTAACTTTATCTTCATCCGTCTTAGGAAAATCTATCTCCGCGTTCTTAATAACATCAGGCTTATGGAATAATTCA
>JAHIEM010000036.1 GCA_018901625.1 Nanobdellota archaeon | reverse complement strand
TATTTACTTTGGAGCCAAGCCTACTACGGGAATGCTTTTGCTTTTAGATCAGGCTATGGGGGAATACAAAGTATCCCTCTTGGATGGAATCTTATTTCTTTAGTTTATGATTATCCAGAGCTCGGATTTTTCATATTTTTTGTTGTGGGATTACTCACATTAATCCCCATGTTTTTGAGTCTGGATATTCTCCTTCTTAAAAGAGACAAGACATACTACGCAGATTTCTTTATGCTTCTGAGTATATTATTTACTCTCGCTTTCTTTATCTACTTTTTGAGAACCGGAGAAAACAGATGGCTCATACTTATGTCCATTGGAATATTTGCCATCTCTGCTAAAGGAATCGCTTTAATTTACTCTTTAATAAACAAAGATATTAGTAAGATACTGGCAATATTGCTTCTCTTGGCCATGTTGTCTTCAGGAGCATATTTTCAACTAAAACATGCAGACAACATCATAAAATTAAAGATAGATAGCTATTCTCAAGTAAAAGAGGCAGCTCTCTGGATGAAGTCAAACTCTAATTCTTCAGATATTATTGCAACTGCATCACTAACACAAACTGTCTTTTATTCAGAGAGAAAGGCAATCACTTTTCTTAGTCCTGAATTAAATCGAGCATATACTTCCGAAGAGTTTACAGAATTAATAAAGAAACTAAGACCAAAATTCTTCGTAATCTCTATATTTGAGCCTTGGGTGCCGCAATGGACTTACTCTTATCCCCAAGAGCATCCAGAACAACTCAAGCCAGTTAAGGCATGGTTCTCAGATGCGCAGCAACAACAACCCCTTCTTGTTATATACGAACTTAACTATTCAAACCCAGCTTCCACAACGCAATCATCTTCAAATAAGTTGTGATGACTGAGAAACATATAAATGGGTGAGCAAACCATGCTAAATCACGTACCTTCCAATATCCCCGCACTGCATGATATAAAGGAACAACAAATGTAAGCATTGCCAGAGCAGCATAACTTTTCTTCCAGAACGAGGCATCCCAAGTGTATCTCCTCTTTCCAAAATCTCTTATGAATATTTTTAAATTTCGCTCTAGCTTTCCCAGAAAATCTGAAAAACTTTTCGAATGAAGGTGTATCACATCTAACTTTACCATCGCAAACCGATTATATCCTAGTTTAAGCAGATCTTGTATGCAGTCAAGATGAGAAAATGAAGGATCATAGTTTGTCTTTAACAACAGCTTCTTTTTTATAGTAAAGCCAACAGAGCCGATTGTTGGCAGGTTTTTTTTATTAAACTCTGCAATAAAATACTCTTTTCTCTCTTCAATCAATCCAATCTTCCAATTTCTCTCCCAGAGCATTAGCCTATCTCTCTTTGAGAGATAGATAGTAAGAGGATCAGTTATTCCATACAGTGTACAGTATCTATCAAAAAAAGCGTCGTTCTTATTGTACTTAAACCATAATGGCTGGCTTCCAACAATATTTTCATCCTCAAGCAATGGCGAGATTATTTTTTTTATCCAATCCTTCCTAGTTAGAATATTGTCGGCATCCATAAACATTACATACTCTCCTGTCGCATTCTTTATACCCAGAGATTTTCCGAGGTCATAGTCGTGCTTTCCATTCCGCACATACTTAACCAGGTACTTCTGAGAGAGCTTTAGAGTGTTATCAGTTGAATCGTCATCAACAAAAACAATTTCTATTTTATCTTGGGGATAGTCTTGATTTCTTATGCTTTTGAGGCATTTCTCTATTTTATCTTCTTCATTGTACACCGGCATAACTATGCTTATTTTTGGAAGGCTTTTTTTCATTACAAATTAGGCAAGGATACCCTTAATTTAAAGTACAGAGGTAATTGCCTTGCTTCTCCTAGTTTAATTTTTAAATTTCTTTGTCTCTTGTTTTAACATTTGATGGTATCCTTGGTTCATTTTGATGCTGAATATACTTCATGAAAGGGATATTAGTTATTCTCTTGAATTCCTCCTCAAGATACTTCTCATTCACCCCACATCCTCGGCATATCTTTATGCTTCTTCTATCGGCAAGTAACTGCATCCTGAACCTTTTAATCTTTTCGTTATTCCAAATTTCTTTAAATGGTTGTCTAAACGCATTTCCGAATACAATTTCATTATCGCATGAAAAATCGCACGGATTCACCCACCCATCCCAAGTTATAAAAACAGAGTACCATGGCATAAAACAAGGAGACTCTTCATTGTAAAATCTCTTATCATCCCGAGAGCATAGATAGTCTAACAAAGGCTTAACACCTACTCTGGCTTTTGCATTCCTGATAGCAATTCGTGTCTCGCTTACAATCCCATCAATGCTTCTTTTGTAATCCAAAATTTTATTTTCCTTGTTCTTATTACTTCCCAGATTGACAACGAAACTTCCAGAAACATAGTCCACTCCCAATTCATCTGCAAGTTTTATGAACTCTGGTAGTTTTTCAATGTTTTTTGCCTGAAGGACAAAAAACATATGCACCTCAGTTTTTGCTTTTCTTAAGTTTCTCTCCATTACAAGATTCTTCACATTTGCCTTGACACTTTCGAAATTGCCCCCTATCCTTATGCTTTCGTAGCTCTTTTTATCAGTACCGTCTATAGAAAGGGATATTACATCTATTTTGGTTTTCAGTATTTTATCAATATTCTCTTTGCCCAAAAGCATAGCATTTGTATCAAACTTTACAATTGCCCTGTTCATTTTTGCATGTCTCACTATCTTGAATATTTCTGGATTTAAGAATGGTTCTCCAATTCCAGTAAGATTGAGATAAGCAGGTTTAATTTGGTCAAATACCTTCTTAAAATTAACAAATTTTAGAAACCCTTGGCTTCTTTTAAGTCCTTTATGAAGGGGACACATCTTGCATCTAAGATTGCACACAGCAGAACTTTCAATCTTAAGCTTGAACGGCAGGCTCGCTCTTGGGGAATGTCTAAACGTGGAGAATGTGCTCATAACACTTCTAATGGGTTTCCTAACGAATGCGCTCTTCATTATCTCTTTATATGAGACCATTTTTCACACCCTCCGAGAATTTCACAGGATTATAGTCAAAATCTTTTCTAGCATCTCTAAAATCCGCAAGACTGTTTTCAGTCATATTATTTATATTCTCCCTGCTTATAACTTTCGGAAATATTATGGAAACCATCTTGCAAACTGAAAGAGGTATCTTTATATTTCTTTTGTTTATGCCCGCGCTCTTTTTTAGTTCATTTATTAAGTCAATGAAATATATTCTTTCTCCACCAGGCAAATCATACTCTTTTCTGTCTGTCTTCTTATTATCCAGGCATCTTTCTATGGAAAAGACAACATCATCAACGCTCACAGGATAAATATAATATTTTCCACTGCCCATAATCGGAACAAATGGCAGTTTTTTTATCTTTTCAATAATAAAATCAAAACTCTTGCTCCCCGGGCCATAGATGATGCTTGGCCTTAAGATAGTGTAATTAATTCCAGACTCTTTTATAATCTGCTCTATTTCTATTTTGTTCTTCCCATAGCTATCCGGATGGCTCCTTTTTGCAGACATTGAACTGAGAAGTATGATCTTTTTAACATGAAACTTCTTGCTTGCATTGATAACATTCCGGGTCATGATTATATTTTCTTCGTAGTTATTTTTTGAATAAGCCAGATGAATTACCACATCAATATTCTTAAAAAATTTTTGTGCAGATTCAAGATTGTTTAAGTTTCTAATTACTATTTTAATTCCTTTAAATACTTTCATTTCTCTTGAGATAATTGCTATCTTATGCTTTCGTTTCAGCCTTTCTGTCAGGTTGCTTCCGACAAACCCTGTTCCGCCAGTTATTAGAATTTTCATTTTGCCTTTTCAGATATCATATAAAACCCCCAGCCTTTTATAGTTATTCCCCTTTCCAGGACTTTGAACCCAACTGTTTCAAGGGCATTTTTAAGCGAAGACGGATTAAATGCATGCTTATGGGTTTTATCTAAGCTAATAACATCAATAACATCGTCATTAGGCATTGTAATCCCCAATTTTCCGCCAGGTTTTAGCACCCTATTCCATTCCTTCAAAGTCTTGATAAAATCAATATAATGTTCAAGATTGTCCCGCGAGATAACATAATCTAAGGAGTTATCTTTAAACATATACAGATTATCACCAGATGCTTTGATATCTGCCTTAGATGTTCTTCCTTTTTCACATCCAAATTTTCCTGTTTCTCCTTTTCCGAAGATGTCCACACCAATCACATCATTAATTATCTTATTGCTCCCACAACCAACATCAATCCCCTTGCCATTACATATTTTTAATAAAGGTATCTTGCTTTTGGATACAAATTTCCCATTAATTTTTTTATAAGCTAAATCTCTATTTAATAAAAATCTTAATTTCTTAATTATGATGTCTAATCTACCATGCATTTTTTTATTTGAGTATGGATAATGTCCTATTTCAATTGGTTATTGTTTTAAGAACTCCAAAAGTCGTTTAATATAAAAAAGACCCTCCCTAGTAAAATAAAAAATTGTAAGGGGATTATTAATTAATGTTTTTAAAAACAGCCTGTATACAAAAAATCTACACTTCTTCTTAGCAAGAGCATATTTTTTAAGAAAGTCTTCGTAAGGAACGTTTTCATCCAGAAGGAGTGGATTTTTTCTGTTGTGTATATTTATATCTTTCCAATTATTATTATAATCTTTTATTTTTCCTCTTTTTTTAGCAATTTCCCAGATTTCAGTAGCTGGCAACGGAACTAGAATTTGAGTCCAAATCTTTAATGCACCCATCTTTCTTGCGAAGTCTATAAAAGATATAGTTTTTTGCATATCTTCAACAGTTTCTGTGGGTATTCCCATCATCAGCACCCCAAAAATGTTAATACGATACTTTTTGCACATGACTATTGCATTCTTGTTCATGTTAACTGAAATATTTGAATCACTCTTTATATACTTCAACACTTTATCAGAACCAGACTCAAACCCAAAGGTTATTGCTTTTATATTCAATTTTTTCAGTATTTTACACATTTCATCATCTATCATATTTGCTCTACCTTGACAAGAAAAAGTTAGTTTATTCAGTAGTTCTTCTTTCTTCAATTTTTCATAAAGCTCTGTAAGTCGAACTTTATTTATTGAAAATAAATCATCAAAAAAATCTATATGCCGTACTCCGTATCTGTAGTACAAATCCTTAATCTCCTCTACAACCGAGCTAATTTTTCTAAATCTGATTGTTCTCCAACAGGCTTTTATAGAACAGAATCTGCAATTAAAAGGGCAACCTACTGAAGTCATCATCCCTAAAGATACTCCAAAATTACCTATTTCTGGGATAAACTTTTTTTCAAAATATCTTTTATTTAGAAAGTTATAATTTATCTTATGAACAGAATCAAGATCCGGAGAAAGCGCTCTTTCTTTATTTTCAATCAGCTTGTCCTTTTTATAATACACCAGCCCCTTAATTTCACCCAAATTTTTATTCATTTTTAAAGCATCTATAAGTTCAACAATTGTTTCTTCACCTTCTCCCAAAATCCCAAAATCAAAAATTTTATTAAAAGATTCTGGCAGGGTAGTTATGTGTGGCCCCCCAATTATTATCTTAACAGATTTTTTTGATTTGATTATTTTAGCAAAGTCTATGGCCTCCTGATAATACGATGTGAAGGTAGTAATTCCTATAAAATCCGGACTGAAACTATCTATTTCATGATAAATATCTTCAAATGTGTTGTCAATGAGTCTGACTTCTATATCCCTCACGTTATTTTTTATGTAAGTTGCTATTCTTAAAAGCCCAATTGGGGGATATCTAAATTCATTTTTTGGGAGCGAAACTAAAGCAACTTTCATTTGTTCTCAAGGTACTCCTTTAGTTTAAACGTAAACCGATTGTTCATGAAGTTATTAAAAAACTGCTGAATCATTCTGTTTCGCAGATAAAATCTCTGCTGGTTAAATAGATATTTAATTTGCTGCCATGCATTTGTTCTGTAAAAAGCCGAGAATAAAACTTTTGTAGGAATTTCAGATACATTTACATCATGTCCAAGAACTCCAAACCCCCCCCACTCATACAATTTTTCAGGCACCTTAAATTTATTTTTTTCAACACAAATGTCAAAATAGGGTGTGCCGGGCATAGGGCGATAAAGCTGAATTAGATTTTCATCCGCAGGTATTTTTCTTATAAACTCTAGAGTTTTGTTTAACTCTGCCTCGCTTTCCGTGGGATGCCCAAATATATACGCATTTGTCACAAATATCTTTCTTCTTCTCAGCATACTTGCAGCATCTATGGCTCTTTTCAAATCAATAACTTTGTTATTCATTTTCTGAATTCTTTCTGAACCGGATTCAACCCCTAAAAGAATCCGGATACATCCAGAATCTGCCATCATCTCAATAATTTCCTTAGTAAGCGTCTGATACCTTGCAGCAGTATACCATCTGAGTCCGAGTTTGCTGTCTCTTAAAGTCTTACAGAATCTCCTTGCATAATCTTCAGAAACTAAATGTAAGTCCTCTCCAACATCCAAGATTTCTATCTTATGCTTGACAAGGCTCTGTACAAACTTATACTCTTTAATCGCCCTCTCAGGATTTGCAATTCGATAGCATCCCAAGTACTCTTTAACATTTTTATTGCTATTATGGCAAAACCCGCATTTGAATGCACATCCCCTTGTAGTACTTATCGGGAGCACATTGTTTCTTTTATTAGGAAAATACTTGTCCAGGTTTTTAACAATGTCCCACGCAGGAAGAGGCAGTTTCTCAAGATCTACATAATGCTTGGAGGCAGGAAATATTTTTATCTTTCCTTCAATCTTAATTCCTACCCCTTCAAGCTTTTCCTTCTTATTATGAAAGTAGTATCTCAAAAGATTTAGGAAAGTATGCTCTCCTTCCCCGATAACCACCGAGTCTATGTACTCTTCTTTTAACGTCTGCCCTGGAAGAATAGTTGGATGCGGACCGCCCCAAACCACTATTTTTCCCAGCTCTTTTGCAATCTTGCTGATTAATATTGCCCGTGGAATTGGTGGGCCAGTTAGCACCCTTACACCAACCAAGTCAGGATTGATGCTTAAAATATCTTTCCTCGCAACATCATGAGATATCTCCCCCCCAGAGTAATCTATTATTGAAACATCATAATCTTTTCTCAAGACTGCAGCAAGATGCATTAGTCCTATCGGAGGGTATACTGTATGTTTTGCGCCTGGCTCCACCAACAAAATTTTCTTCATCTTTTAAGTAATCTTTTAATTGAGCTTATAAAGAATCCTAACCCGTAGCTTAGATGAATCACTGGATAAACCGCAGGCAAAACCAAAAGCGCTTTTAAATCTTTACTTTTGAATGCATTAACACCCGAAAACAAAAAATCTAAGATGAAATAAAACACCAAAGGAATAGAGAAAAACACAAAAGTTTTGCTGTAAATGGTGTTTTGAACCCCTATACTCACTCCAGTAATTGTTAATGGCACCGAAAGCAAAAAAAGAGCAATTAGATAAATCAAAAATAAACTGGGCACTATAAAAAATGGCATTTTTAAAGTTTCCTTAATACTCTCTTTTTCGGGTCTGGTTTTTCCATAAGAGTATATCTGTTTTATTAACTTCCCTAAAGAATCGCGTCTTCTATGATAAACAATTATTCCCGGATAATATGCTACACTCATTCCAATTTTTTTGGCGTCCTCAATAAACTTAGAATCTTCTCCAGGCCACAGCTTTGGATTAAATTGCAGTCTTTTCATTACCTCTCGTTTACAGAATAAATTAGCAGAGGTTAACATTGTCTCTTCAGCATTTAGAATGACCTTTTTGCCAGAATACCTGTTGGCAGTTTCCCATCCTCCAAACTTAGAAGCTAATGCATAACCTGAAATTTTCGCAAATCCCCTTTCGTCTAGAGGAGTCATTTGCGGACCCCCAACAATATCCACGCATCCATGCTCGTCAAAGAACTTCTTTGCCTCTTTAAGCAGTTTTTTGTCTACAATTGCATCGTCATCAATAAACGCAAGAAACTTTCCCCGCGCTTTTTTAGCCCCCCTGTTTCGATTATCACTCGGATTTAGCCCCCTTTCAATTATCACCTCAAACTTATTTTTTGGGTAGTCCAACTGATTTAAGCTTTTAATTACTTCCGCATTTCTGTAGGGGGCAACAGCGATAACAAAAGAAAACTCAGGTTTCATATTGTCTAATGCTAGTTCCTGTTTTTAAATTTATATATTCTCGTTCTCTGTAATTTCACAGGCGTTTGAAGATACTACTTTATATTCTTTGAACATAATCTTCAATCCCTCCTCTAGCGGGAAAGGTTTTATTCTCATCTTAGATATATCCGCAACAAATTTCTCAACTTCATTACTCACCTTTGGAGCCTTTATCAGTCTTACATGGCTTTTTGAAGATTTTATAATCTTCTCCGCTAAGTCCTTTATTGAGATTCCTCTTCCACTCCCAACATTTAGAGTTTCATTATCTCTTTTGTCAATACTCTCAACTAAAACTCTAACAACATCTTCAATCCAAACAAAGTCTAGGATCTGACTTCCCCCGTTGATTGTTATGTCTTCTCCATTCTTTATTTTTCTGAGTATGGTAGGAATAACCCTATTTCTTCCAGGATCATCTGGACCATAAACATTAGTAAGTCTAAGAACAGTTATGTTCCTTTTGTAATTCTTTCTGAAAACATTGCAGAAGTGCTCACAAGATGCCTTTGAAGCACCGTATATATTCGCTGGGTTGAGCGGAGCATCCTCTTTGACCGGGAGGCTTTTTGCATTGCCATATGCTTCTCTCGAAGAAGTAAAAATAATTTTTCTCACTTTATTCTTTAGTGCCGCCATCAGCACATTAAAGGTTCCCGTAACATTTGTCGAAAAACAATATTTAGGATTTTCGCAGGCATCTTTTATGCTTGAAAGTGCTGCTAAATGAAAAACAATCTCTATTCCACACAACTCTTTTTCTAAAAGCGCTAAATCTCTGATATCCCCCAAAACAAACTTAATATTTCTGCCAAATGAAAAACATTCAATTTTTTGATTATGATGAAGGTTGTCTATCACAACAACTTCATGGTTTTTATTGACAAGTTCTCTAACTAAATGTCTTCCAATAAATCCCAATCCGCCAGTTACTAATATTCTCATAGTTTTCTTCATGTATCTCGCTTTTAATACTTTTCGTATTAAATACGCTGTACGTAAACTAATGATGCATCTTTACTCTCTCAGGCAGCAGATCGTACAACTTAACCATTTTTTTAAAAGGAGAGTTAATAATTCTTAGTCTTACTGCCGCAGTAGCCATTTGTATTGAGGTTTTAAGGCTTTTTCTGAAATTTAATCCTATATTTGAGCCCTCTCGGTCTTCCCAGATGGTGGGAACTTCTTGTATGTAGAATTTCTTCTTTCTTGCCCAGTACAACAAACACACATCAAAAGCCCATTTTGTCACATCTAATAAAGGCAAGACCTCTTCGATAACTTTCCTTCTAAATACCTTAGCTCCGCACTGTGTGTCTCTGTATGGGAACAAGAACAAAGCCCGAATCAGAATATTAAAACCACGGCTTCTAACCCACTTTCCGAAGCTTCTCCTGACACTAGATTTCTTATCCCATCGATTAGCAATCGCAGCATCGCATTTTTCAATTTGCTTGATTAACTCATAAAAAGCCGCAGGAGGGGTAGCCATATCTGCATCAACAAAACCTATTGCATCAAAATCTCTTTTAAGCGCATTTTTGAATCCTTTAATTATGGCAAACCCCTTGCCCCCCAGTTCAAACTCCATATGCCTGATATCCGCGAATTTTTTCTCAGCTTGCTTTACAACATCAATGGTTTTGTCTTTGCAGTCATTTAGAACCACTAAAATTTCAAAATCATCAATCTCTCTGCTTTTTTTAAGTCTTTCAAAAAATTTCCCGTATTCTTCAAGAGTTTTCATCTTGCCCATTCTTTTCTCTTCGTTATGTGCAGGAATTATTATTGAAAATTTCATTTTTTATAAGCCAGAGACTATAAATAAACATCAAAAAGTTTACCACAAGCAAAGAAATTGCAAACTCCCTCAAATTCGAATTAAAAATACTCAATAAAACAACTTCCATTATCACAAAGACCAACAGGGTTAGTGAAGATCGACGTATGCGATTAATAGAAAGAGAATAATTAATAATTACATTCGTAAGAGCTGTAAATGAAAATGCCAAGCTCACAAAGAACAATATGTCCGAGGCGCTGACATACTGCGAGGATCCTAATGAAATCACTCTAATAACGTTCTCAGGTATAAAAAAGCATAGAAATAGCATGACTGCTGAAATCAGCAAAATGAGGACGATAGACTTTTTTAAAATACTGCTTGTTTTCCTGCCCCTTTCAAAGTTTTCAGATGCTATCGGAAACATTGCTTTGCTTATTGCAAAACTTGAGAAAAGAATAACCTTTCCAATCAAAGACACAAGCGCATACTTTCCAGCTAACTCCGGATTAAAAAAAATTCTTGCTAAAATGACATCCAAACTGTAGATTAAAACAATTGACGTAATTCCTATGAGGACCGGAAGGTTATATCTATATGCTCCACTTAAGTCTTGGTTTCTTTTTATTTTAGTGAATATAATATCCTTAACGCTCATAAATGCAAGTATAAATGCAGCAACGCCTCCTATCACCAGCCCAGTTATGGCGCCATAAACTTTCCAGCCGAGCAATACTAAGAGAATAGAGAATACTACCTTGCCAAACGATTCGACAACCATGTTTAATCCAAGACCCAAAAATCTTTTTTTCCCTTGCAATATGCCCCTTATAACCGGCACACTAAACAAGTAAAATATAAACAATCCTGTTAAAGCCAAAAGCCAGAAATCTATCTTCAGCATCTTTGACAAAGATATGCTCAGAATTGTAAAAACTATGAATGCTATAACTGAAAATAAAAATAATTTTTTCAAACTTCTATACATAAGGTCTTTTATTTTTCCATTTTCCTTTTTTATTCCAAACTTGCTGGTATATCTAGCTATCACTGTCTGAATTGCTTCGCTGGGGATTCCGAAAATATAAACAATAGACATTAAAACCGCCAGAATTCCGTAATCAGCCGGTCCAAGAAGTCTTGCCATAGACATCTGGAAGATATAATTAAGAATATTGAATATGCTTATCACAGCCAAAAGAATAAAACTTCCCCTCACAAGCTCATCTTTTCCTAAATTCTTAAATCTCCCTATCATTTTAAAAAATATTTTCTCTGAATATCAAAAGCCCAGTTACGATTACAACTATCTGGAATGCATAAATCATGTACACGACTTCCTTCTCAGTTGCTCTTCCCCTAACCTTTCTCAAAAACCATATCGCCATATGTTCCAGTCCGTAAATCTTATTATACTTCATTTCTAAGCTCCCGTCTTTATTCGGCTTTCCAAATGATTGCTTTTTTAGCCCCCCCCTTGTTTTTAGGAAGACTTCTAATATATAGGGTACAAAGAAGAAAATAGCAATTTGTTCTATATTTCCGAATATCGCGATTATTGCAATCATCCCCCCAACAGGATATGTTAGCACATCCCCTGGGAAAACTTTTGCAGGGAATCTATTAAAAAACAAAAATGCAATAAGTGCGAATACTAGACATAGCCCTATTAACGCTAGCCAAGCTTGGCCAGTCAGGTACGCTACAATGCTTAATGCTCCAAGTATCAATATTCCTTGTCCTGCTTCCAGACCGTTATAACCTGCTAAAAAATTAAAAGTAGTTGAAGTTCCAACAATACCCAAAGGGATTATAATCAACGCATACATCAATCCCAGATTTGTCCCATCAAGAAAAGGGATACTGACATATGAATTTCCTGCATTTATTACCATTAAAGGAATCGCCGCAAAAATACATAAAAAAAGCCTAAATTTTTTGCTTAAGCCCCCGTGCCACCATCCTAATAAATCATCAACTAACCCAATCACTGCAAGTATTAATACACTTGTTGTAAGTGCAAAAATCTCCACAACCTGGATAGGATTGTCAAAGTAGAATGTTTTCAAGAATATATAAAACAATACCCCCAGAATAAATCCCAAAATAACAATCAGACCCCCGGAGCCAGCAATATTCTTTGGCCTGTTGAACTTATTCATATCTTCCCAAACTAGCCCAATCTTTTTTGCCTTGCCTATCCATCTAGGCAAGATGAAAAGTACTGCGCAAAAGCTGATTAATACGGGAAATAACAATATTGCATCCATTAAAAAGAAAAGAAACTAATGCTTTTAAATCTTATTTATTACGATTCTGTTAACTTAAAAGGTGATGGAAATTATTACCCCTGGAAATAGGGCTATGCCCAAAAATGCCTTGAAAAGGCGTTTTCGTCGGGAAAGTTATAGCGTCACCCGCTATCTTTACAGAACCTTTATTCCTGCTATTTTCGCAAAACTCTTGACCATTTGAAATATCATCTACAACTGCCAGTCAAGATATTTAGAAGGGTCATTATCTAAATATTCTGGTTTAAATTCTTCCCCGCCAGTATACTGAATACTCCAGATTTTTATCGGCCCAGTCATCCCTATTCCATCAATATAATCAAAATCTTCAAGGGCATATCCCTGATTTCTTATACTATCAACGAAAACATTGGGCTCTGAATGGGAGAGTTTGAAATTCGGAAAGTTGTTAAAAGGGTCATTTAAAATGTAAATCTGCGAGAGTAACCCTCTCATAAGTCTTGGAGAGATATACATCACTGCTCCCAGATTGTCTATTGAATTCTGAGATACTCTGGGGATAACATAGGCTGTTGCTTCCAAGCCAGAACCAAAGTCAGTCATCTTTTGGTTGTAGTAAACATATCTTACAGGCAGTCTTAATTGTTTTCCCTGTGAATAAAAAACTGCTTCTGGCTGGGAGAAACTTGTGCGATTACCTTCCTGAGAAACCTCAACAACTATTCCAAGTATTGCGCTGTCTTGGGATGGTAAGAAAACACGCGAACCATTTGAATCATATACAATGTCTTCCTCGATTCCACTAACACCTTTGTAAACTCTTAAAGTGCCATTCTTAGTTTCCTGACTCTCTTTAATATCAAGAAGCATAGTGCTTGGCCCAGAAGAAATCCTGTCAAAGTTCTTATTACTCCCTATACTTGAAAACGCACCATACTTTCCTAAATCAGTCGGGTCAATTAAAAGATGAGTCGCATTATGATTATACAAGAATTCCAATGCATCTTTTTGATTATCTCCTGTTAATACCAGTCTTCCCGTGAGATAATTCCAGTATAGCATCGCGTTTCCTCCGTCAGTCACAGTCGCTCTGTTTCCAATACTCTGAACCCAGTACCCATAGTCCCACCAGTGCGCAAAAACAGCATTTTCAGGAGTTTCATTTCTCACCCATTCCATTGCTTTTTGCCACTGAATTGTATAATAATTAGGGACGTAGTTATAGGCATCACCCTTGCTCTGCTGGTAAAATGTGTAAAAACTAAACAAAATCAAAATAACCACTAAAACAGCCATAATTCCTAGAACTATTTTTCCCACTTCATCCTTGCTCTTCTTAAACCTCTCAATTGAGAAAAACGCAAGATACACTGCAAAAATCGGGGCAACAGGCCCTAAAACCATGATTAATCTTACTGCGCTTCTGGCAGTGAATAAACATAGCACAAACAGTGCAAACAAGAATAAAAACTCAAAGTCAATCTTTTCAAAATCATCATTTTGCTCTTTGCGATACTTAAGATAATAGTACCCCACTCCAACAATCAAGAGCAATGCGCTTCCATAGTAAAATATCCTGCTTTCAATTCCTTCCCCGTCCATCATAGCAGGATGGGGCGCGTATCTCGAAAAAACCAATCCAAAAAAGAAGAGAACATACAACGCAGTTAAAATCCACGCATCTTTTCTCTTTATCCTAGAGAACATAACTCTGAATAAAAACACGCTTCCAAAAAAGAATAACCAAAACATAACTGGAATTCCTTTAATAAACGGCCCAAAACTAGAACCCCACTCAGTAAAGTATGGCTGCCTGTTTTCAGCAACAGTCATGCTCCACCTGCCAGTTATGGGCTTGAACATAATCTGGTTAAATGCACTTGCTTTTTCAATTAAGAAAGTTGGGCCAAGTGCAATTGAGACAAGCAATACTCCAGCCAATATTGCAAAGATAATTGATATTATGTTCTTAGGTAATTTTGACTTTTCTATTATCTTTATTTTAGAAATCTTTGTCTTCCATATCAAAGAGTGGGCCAAACATATTAACAAAACAAAAAAAGCAAGCCCCGTGTCCATC
This sequence comes from Nanobdellota archaeon, assembly GCA_018901625.1. Classification (GTDB taxonomy): domain Archaea; phylum Nanobdellota; class Nanobdellia; order Pacearchaeales; family GW2011-AR1; genus JAHIEM01. Next base: position 1,623 of record JAHIEM010000036.1, on the reverse strand, counting down.
CCAGTTAAAAATCCCTTCAGACTAAACCTATTAGTAAACATCAGAGTAGACACAATTGAAACCAGGAGCCAGGAGCCGTAAACAATAGTCTCTTTCTTATGAATTTTATTCAGAACAAAAGCAATAAGAGAGGAGATTGCAATAGTTACGTAAATATACGAAACACCTCCCCACGTAAGCCCCATAAGAGCAGTAGAGATTCCAGCAAGAACACCAAGCACTAAAGAAGTTCTTAGTTTTTCAGATTTCCATGCTTTTAAAAATAAGTAGAATGATAAGAACATAAAAAAGAACCCCACAGACTCTTTCTCAGGAATTCCCGCAATAGTTCTGGATATAAAAACTGGAATCACAATCATGAATAAAGTTGAGATAATTGCAATGAGATTCGCTTTTAGAGTTTTCTCATCTTTCCTAACAAAAACCTCCCTAACAAATAAGAAGAAAGCAATAATCGTGAGCGCAAAGAAAAGCACAGGCATAACAACTCCTGCAAAATCTGCGTTGTAACTCCCAAATAAATTAAATATCTTGTAAGTCCAGACAATCATATACGAGACCATCTGCAGTTCAGTAGTTGTATCAAAACCCAATGGAACGTTTCTCATTGTGTCAATTCTTGAGAAATCCCCGTTTATCATCTCTTTGGCATATCTCAAGAACAAGAAGGGGTCTAAATCCGGCCCCAGTGTCCAAGTGTTAGTAGTAATATCCCACAATCCAGGGTTTCCTCCGTGATTCTGCATAGGCATGCTTCTGAGGTAGATTCCAAAAATTACCAAAACTATTAAAGCTAGAAACACCCAGAAATTTTTCTTAATGAAAAACTCTTTAAACTTCTTTTTTCTTTCTTCAATAATTCTATCTTCATTCAGATTGTTTTCAGACATTTTGGACTCTGTAAAAATTCAATTTCACTAACTTTTCTATAATATTTATTCTAAACTGCTCAACAACTCTTCTGCATCTTTCTCTTTTTCCAGCCCATTTTTGTCGCAGTACGGGCAAGTTTCTGTTCTCATCTCAGTTTTAAAACCGCAGTTTTTGCATACATATCCTGCCATTAGTCTCAGAAAATTTATACATATATAAACCTATCTCTATTAATTATTTTCTACCGAACACTTGCAAATTAAATTAACATAAACCCTGGATTAATTTATCGTTATACCCCCCAGCTTGCTGTATGGCAAGCTAAAGAAAACCTATTAAGCATTATAAGTAACCTGAAATAAAATTATCTGTTCGAGGAGATAATTATCAGGCATATTTAAAAGAAGTTTATGGAAAAAGTTTTGTGTGGAGGTTCACATAATAAAAGCTATTTCTCAAGGAAAAATCTCAAATAAGCAATATTCCATTAGTGAACTACCATAACCTAAAATGCTTTTCATGTTGAGGTTGTGGCTTCTGCCTTCATAGATGCTACTTGCTGAACTAATTGTCCAGTATTGGAAGCTTTCTCCAGCGAGGCAAGTTCCTTACCTCTCGCCAATATATTTATTGCAGAATTGTAATCTCTTGGGAGTTCTTTGCTACATTTCTCACAGCAAAATTGCCTTTGCCATAAGAATAGTTTTCTGTTTCTAAATCCACAGAAATTACAATCCCTCGTAGTGTAAG
>JAHIEM010000035.1 GCA_018901625.1 Nanobdellota archaeon | reverse complement strand
AGAAAACCTTGAGTGTACCGCACCTTAAAACATCAGAAATCTCGGATTTCTGAGTGTGCTCAGAATCTCACGATTCTGACAGGTGCGGTTTGTTTTGGGTTTTCTGGACCTCAAACTCGTTAGAGTTTGATGGCAGTCAGAATTCAGTGAACTCTGATGTGCTCAGAAAAGGACAGTTGTTCACAACTGTCTGCACACTGAAGTGTGCAGTTTATTTTTCTGACATTAAAAAGTATTATAATAAAAAGCCAAAGCCTGCAATTAAATTAATGATAGCAATCTCTTCCAAGATTCCCTATTGGAGCATCACAAATCTTAGTTATCCCCAATCTCTCTCTTATCTCTTCTGCGCCCTTTCCCTGTGCTAACATTCTTTCTGCAAGTTCTGTTCTCTCCTGCCTGTCTTTCCACTCTCTAAATCTTCTGGACAAATAATACATTACTGTTTCAATCATCTTCTCTCTTTCGCGTCTCATTCATGAAAAATGCTTTATTGCTCCTGGTCTCAAGAATCTTTCCATCTCTCTCATAAACAGCAACAGTCTGAGGAAGCTCAAATCTCCCCACAACACCCACCTTGCTGTAGATAACATACGAGAAAACTCTCTCCTCTCCAGGATGCAAGCTCTCAATATTCCACTCCAGTCTCCTGTTAAGCTCACTAACCTTATCAGGAGGGAATGCCCCAAATCTCTCGTAGAGTTTAACAATACCCGGAAATCTATCAACAATTGAGATTTTCTCAACAAACTTCCTGGAAGAGACAAATATGGAAACTTTAAGCGCAAACTCTCCCCCCTTTGCCCTAACAAATCCGACTTTCTTTCTCACAACAAGTGTTGAAGAAGTATAAATAAAAATTAAATAAGCCAGAATCGCAACAACAGCAATTAAACCTAAAGGATACAGATAATTAGTGCTTGCTCTCACAACTAAAGACTCATTAGGCCCCAGCTCCTTGCTCCAAAAATAATAAACAGTCAACCCCTTTCTATAAACTTTAGTAGGCTCAGAGTCAAAATGCGTAAAAAGTCGAGAGAATATGTCTTTCCGAATGTTTATCTCAGAGAGTGTAGGGATATTCCCCTCATTCTTCTTCTCAATAACAATGTCTCTAAAAACAATTCCTGAAACTTGCTCATTTACAACCAGTCCTGATTTTTCAACAAATTTCATTGTCCCAACAAACTCCTCTTTTGCGCTCCCAGCACTCATTTCTGCAGAGAGCAGATACTGCCCTGCAGACAACCCTAACATCTTAGCTCTGTCTACAGAAACAACAATTTCATTTCTCTCAAGAGCGCCTAATGAAAAAGTCTTCTCAGTGCTCCCAAAAAAAGCAGAATCAAATTTCACTCTTAATTCAGGAAAATTAAAATTGAATTTATTCTCAGTAATCAACTTCACTTCACTGTCTCCGGGCTGTAAATTCTCAGAACTCACACTAATTGCATCTTTAAAATTAACAACATTCAAAGTAAGAGTATCAGTATATATTTCAGCCCCCTGCCCTTTTATCTTATACACAAGATTCACAAGGCCGGTCCTAGATTTCAGCTGGGCTTCAGGATACGCATAAACCTCTATTATCTTAGTCTCTCCTCCGGCAATATTAAATGTTCCGCGCGGTGCAAAATCAACTCCGACTAAACTGTAAATCTCAAAATTATCTCCCTCCCCAAGGTTAATAATCGTAAAATTAAAAAGAGCAGGCTCATTTATCTCAGAAATAACAACGTCTCTTATAATAGTCTTTTTAACATCTATATTAAATGCAAGAACCCCTGCAATTGAAATAATAATTAATAAAACTGCAAAAATTACTAAAACCCCACTCTTTTTCATTCTGAAATTCATCATGCATTATATTTAAACATTTCGCAAGTAAATAGTTACTATCAAATTGCACACAAACTCGAGCTAATGCTTCCCCTCTAAAGCCAAGAAACTCTTCATCTGCGCGAGAAACTCATCAGCCTCGCCAAAAAGCTTCCTCTCATAACCCTCAACTCTCGCCCGCACAATATACTTATCATAAACTCCTCTTAAAAACTTCAAAAACGCAGAATTCTCCCACCTAGACTCATAGTCCTTCTCCAAAACTGCCCCCACTTTAATTTCAACCTGTCCCTTATTCATGCCAATCTTTTTTCCGTCTTTCTCAACATCAACAGATGTCATTCCTAAAATCTTCCACTTTGGCTTCAAGACAAATCTAAAATAATCAGAAACCTTCTTCTTAGCTTCCCACTCAATGTCTATCTCTTTTCCAGTTGCAGTAACTTTTTCAGAATAAACCTTTTCATCAACCTTATACCCCTCGTCAACAAGCCACTTGTAAAGGAAATTATACATCTCCTTAAAATCAAATATATCAGTCTGCTTGACCTTTCCCTCAAAAATTGTGTCTTTTTCAGCCATGTTTCTCTCTTTTTTACAGATATACTAGAAAGAAGGCGTATTTAAATATTTTCACATGCAGGAGTTATTGGCTCGGGGGGTATCTCTCTATCTCCTGCATGACTAGCTAGATAATTGATTAGGGATTAAATAACAATATTTTAAAGGTTAAAAATTATTTATCTGTATGATTCACTAAAATTAGGGGATTTCACATGTCCTCTTTGCAAGGCTCACACAGCAGTCTCTCATCAACCTTATAAAGAATATTAAAGTTCCCGCACTCTTCGCACATCCCCTCTTTTATCCAGCGAGCAGTCTTCATCCTCTTTAATTTTTCACTCTCCTCTCTGATTTTCTCAGCAAAATTAATATCAGCAAATAAAGTCGGATCTATTCTCAGAATGTCTTTCATAGTAAGCATCCCAATAACACTCCCGTTAACAACAACAGGCAGTCTCCTAAACTTAAGCTTCTTCATTCTTCCTAAAGCCTCATATAAGTCCGCCCCCGGCTTTATCACAGCAACCTTCTTAGAAGCAACATCCTTCGCCTTGATTGCATCCAAATTCTTGTTCTTTGTTTTAGTCAGAGCCCAAATAATATCTTTTTCAGTTAACAATCCAACTAGTTTTTGTCCCTCCCTCAAAACCAGACTTCCAACGCGTTTCTTCATCATCTCCTTAGCGCAATCAATCAGATTAGTACTAGAACTAACAGAAACAAAATTTCGAGTCATAATATCCCCAACTTTTATCTTGCTCTTCATTATGAAACCAAGATTCAAAGCTATAAATACTTTTCTAAGATGTTTTTCAAACTCTTAGGTTACAAAAGCTTGGAAAAAGAAAGGTTCTGTAAAAATAGAGGGTGAGGGAAATTATTACCGACGGAAACAGGGCTATGCCCAAAAATGCTTTGAAAAGGCGTTTCCGTCGGGAAAGTTATAGCATCACCTGTTAATTTAACATCAAGAAAACCTTGAGTGTACCGCACCTTAAAACATCAGAAATCTCGGATTTCTGAGTGTGCTCAGAATCTCACGATTCTGACAGGTGCGGTTTGTTTTGGGTTTTCTGGACCTCAAACTCGTTAGAGTTTGATGGCAGT
>JAHIEM010000034.1 GCA_018901625.1 Nanobdellota archaeon | reverse complement strand
TGCAATTTTTCAAGCTGCGAATTAACTCTCTCTAAACTAAATTCATACTCGTCAACTAAAATCTTCCTAACTTTATCTTCATCCGTCTTAGGAAAATCTATCTCCGCGTTCTTAATAACATCAGGCTTATGGAATAATTCATAAATCTCCTGCCAATCAAACTGATTTTCCTGCATGCTCATCTTTTCTTCAACACTCTTAAAAATTAAATAAGGCTCGCGATATTTTTTAACAATATCCAAAGCTTTTTTCTGCCCTATCCCCCTAATCCCGCCAGGATTATAATCAGTTCCAACTAAAATTCCTAAACAGATTAACTGATCTAAATTTATCTGCAACGAGTTCAGAACATTTTCCAATTCAATCACTTCAGGAGAAATGTAAATCACCCCCGTAGCAGTCTTCCTAGTCTTAGCCATAGTTAAATTCTGAATTAAACGAGGAGCTCCGAACAATAAAGAGTCATAATCCTGAGAGCCAACAGCCCATGCATTTCCATGTTTCGAAATAGCAGCGGCCTGTGATTCTCCTTCAGAAGGAGCTTGAACAACAGCAATCCCAATAGCTCCAAGTAGCTCCTTAGAACTCTCAAGTATCTCTGCAGTTAATCTGATATTCTGCCTCGCATACTTCCCCATAGCCTCAACATCTTCTTCTGATTTAGCTTTCTCGTATTTTTCTTGAGCCTCATATTTTCTCTCGCTTCTAATCATATTAGTTCCAAACTTCAGGCTCGGAGGTTTCCCATCAAAAACATAAATCAATCTAGCCCCCTCAGCTAACAGGTTAATGTTTCTATAAAATAATCCAGACAAGTGGCTAGTAACTCGCTTCTTAGAATCCATCAGAGGAGTCCCGTCAGGCTGCCTGATAGTAGAAAGAAACTGATAAATCGCATTATAAGCATCTACAGCAATCACTCTTCCATTTAGCTCAGAAAATTCAATTGCCTTTCTAGGCACGATTTCACCTATCTGCAAACCCATAGAAGAACTAAGAAAGATGGATTAATAAAATTAATGTTAAAACCCCATTCTGTTTCTAATTTCTTCTGCAGTATAATTTTGATTAGCTTTAAATCCAAGCATCCTTAAAGCAGCATCATCTCTCTCGCTTTCATGCAAAAATGCATCTCCAATAACTTCTCTTTGCTCTTTTGTTGTTGGCCTGCAATTTCCAGCTGCAAGTTTTGGGCAGGCTTCACAAATAAAATCAATCTCATCAGCAACAACTAAAAATCTCTGCTGAGGATTGCCAAATAACTCTCTAATTTTATCATAAGTCAATGCTATAAATGGATGTTCTGCAGAATCAACATACCCGCGCATTTTCATTTTTTCAGAAAAAGCAAATCTAGAATCTTCATAAAGATATGCTATATTTACAAGATGATGCCCCCTAAGTTTTACTGCTTCCATGTTATCTCTCCCTATAAGATTTATAAAACTCAATTAACTCCCCAGCAACCTGTTCAGCATTAACTCCTGCCCTCTTTCTAGCAATCTCATCAGCTAAAACTTTCAAATCTAAATTTTCAGGAACAGAAAAAGCGCAAGATTCTAAACCTCCAACTCGCCCTCTCAAAGCAGAAAGAATTCTCCTAGGAACATTCTTATCCCTAAATTTAGGATGCAGATAATTGCGAACAGCCTCTTCCTCGCTCTCTCCCCGAGATACAGCTCTCCTTATCAATCTAGAATACTGGGGAGTAGAAACATAAAACTCTAAGTCATATGCAGAAGGCAAGTCAAGTATAAACTCTCTCATTTTAAAATCAACTGTCTCTGTCTGCATCTATCTTCATATTCTTCTGCAAAACAATGAAGCTCTCTTACTTCCCTTATATATCTTGCTCTAACATTTCTCTCAGGCGCTCTTTCAATATCAACAGGCTCAGAATACTCTCTAACATTGACTCTCCCAAACCCAGCCCCTCTCATCCACTCAACTCGCTGGTTATGAGTTCCAACACAAGCAGTCTTGCTCAAAAGACTTCTCGCTCGCTGATAATCTCTCTCATCTGCTCTCCTCCTGAACAGAATCTCATCTGCCATTCTCTGATGCAACTCAGTCTCTTCCGGAGTAGGATTATCAAAATCCAGTTCTTCTAAATCATCCAAAGATAATTTATCTCCCATATTCTCTCACAATTTCCTCCCTTTTAATATCTTTCCACTAACATTAACAGGTATTCTTATTTCAGGTTCACTATCATCATAAACAGGTATTCTTCTACTATTTTTCATTTCCAGATAAGCCCGAGATATCTCAACAACATCTACCAGAACTCCCAAGCCATCTCTATCAGTAGGTCTAATTCCATCTAATCTATCTACAGGTTGAACTGGCATCGGATAAACCGAGCCTGCTCTAATATTGCTAACTTTATCTATTCTCATTTTAAGCCTCAGCAACCCTCCCAATCTTTTTCATTCTCTGAACATAATTTCTCGCAGGTTTATCCTGAGTTAAATCAACAAAAGGAAGAGCATCATCAGCATCATCAAGAACAGCAGTTTCATAAGGAAGACAATACGCTCTAATATACTCCTCTAATCCTATCTTGCTAGGCTGAACAAAACCACGAACTTCAACAAATTCAATTCTCATCTTCTCCCCCTATGGGGTTTATAAAAAACAAAGAATAATGTCCCGACGAGTCCTGCAAAACCGGGATCTATTAAATGGTCTGATTGAATAGGCGCATCTGATTTATTTCTGTATCCCCAGCGATGACTATTTGTTCCGTTTGAGTATCTAACAAGCCCCTCTTCAACTCTCCTTAATTCCTGCTCATCTCTCGGCATTGCAATATCGCCAGACTGCCCACAAGCTGAAGAAATCCCAGCAAGTCCAAGCAAAGTAGCAGCTAAAGTTTTCTTAATATTCATCTTCCACCCCCAAATTCAAATTATCTAAAACTTCAATAGATATCTGGCAGGTCGTGCCCGGCTTCAACTGATTTTCTAACACTTTAGGCACAACTATAATAGCCTGATTGCCATGTTTTGCAATCTTCTTAGTTATTACAAAATTCTTCTTAACTTGATTTTCTTCTTTCATCTTCTAAAGCTGTCCCAGATTTATTTTTTACATGCTCATCAAATCTTACAGGGCAGACATACCTCTCTCCCTCAAAACCTTCAGACACAGCTGAAGCTGGAACAGGAACTTCATATCCCAATTCTGCGCCCCGGAGGTAATGTCTAATGCTCATTTTATAAGATATACATAAAATATACATATTTAAACCTTTCTATCTGTTATCATTTTAGAGTTACATCAAATAAAAAGGCAGGCAGGGTTAAACTATAAAAGCTAGAATAAGTTAAGAATAATATGGAAATAAAATTCATCCCAATAGAGTATGATTATTTTGACTGGCAAGGAAGAAATTATGCCAGAATAATCGGCAGAGATGATAATGGAAAGCGAGTTCTGGTAATAGACAGTTTCGAACCGTTTCTATACGCAATTCTCAAACCTAATTTAACAGAAAAACAAATAGAAAAATTAAAAGAGAAGATAGAGAAAATAGAAATAAAATCATCAAGCAGAACAACAAAAATAGAGAAAATAAAAGTAGAAGAAAAAAACTTTCTAAGTAAGAGAGTCAAAGCACTAAAAATCTACATAACTAATTACAAAGATGCTCACCAAGTAGCAGACAAGCTAGACCTGCCAGAAATACAGGCAAGAAGGGGATATGACCTCTCTTTTCACACAAAATACATCATAGAACGAGCTCTAGTCCCGCTCTCATGGTATAAAATAGACGGCGAGATACTGAATAATTCAGAGGAATTTGGAGGAATTGACTCTGCATATGATGTTGATATCTGCATCAAAGCAGAGAATATAGAGAAAATAGAGAAAAATATAGATTTCAAGCCGAAGATTATAGCATTTGACATAGAAACAGAAGAATTTGACATAGGAAAAGGAGAGATTCTAATGATTTCTCTGGCTGGAGAGAATTTCAAGAAAGTTCTAACCTGGAAAAAGTGTAGCGAGAGTCCTGATTTTGTAGAATGTTTCAAAGATGAAGAAGAAATGCTGGAAGCATTCATAGAAAATGTCAAGAAACTCGAGCCAGACATCCTAGTAGGATATTTTTCAGATGGCTTTGACTTGCCATACCTGAGAGCAAGAGCTGAAAAACATAAGATTAAGTTAAATATCGGCTTAGATAACTCCCAGCCAGTTTTTGCGAGAGGCAGAGTTCCAAAAGGCTCTGTCTCAGGAATAGTTCATATAGACATATTCAGGTTCATAGAAACAGTCTATTCCCAATATCTCCAATCAGAAACACTGGGTTTAAATGAGGTTGCAACCGAGTTGCTGGGAGAAGGGAAAAAAGAGTTTGAATTCAAGCACTCAAGTAAAATCAAGCAGCACGAGTGGCCCGAGTTTTTTCAGTATAATCTCCAAGACTCAATTTTAACATACAAACTTGCTGAGAAATTCTGGCCAGATATGCAGGAATTCTGCAAAATCCTGCAAGAACCTCTGTTTGAGATAACTAGAGACTCAATGAGCCAGCACGTAGAAAACTACCTCATACATAATCTAGAAAAATACAACGAGATTGTAGAAAAGCGCCCAATCCACGACGAGATTGGAGAGAGAATGGCAAGAGAGAAATATGAGGGAGCATTTGTCTTCCAGCCGAAACCAGGATTGCACGAGAACTTGGCAATGTTTGACTTCACAAGCATGTATGGCTCAGTAATAGTAACCTATAATCTTTCAAAAGCAACTCTGACAGAAGATAAAAAAGATTCATATGAAGTTCAACTTCAAAAACAAAAAGCGCACTTCTCAAAAAAGCCAGGCTTCTTCCCCCTGATGCTGAAAGAGATAATAGAAAAGAGAAAACAGCTCAAACAAAAATACAAAACAGACCCTTCCCCAATAAATAAGGCAAGAAGCAATGCATACAAGCTTCTCGCAAATGCAAGTTATGGATATCTCGGGTTCTTCGGAGCAAGATATTATTGCGTAGAGGCGGCAGCTGCGGCCGCTGCACTATCAAGAAAATCAATTCATGAAACAATAGACATGATAAACAAAGAAGGCTATGAAGTAATCTATTCTGACACAGACAGTATAGCCTTTCTAATGAAAAACAATAGCAAGAAACAAACTCTCGAGTTCTTAAAATCAATAAATTCAAAGCTCCCGGGAATAATGGAGCTAGAACTAGAAGATTTCTATAAGAGAGGAATCTGGGTTTCAAAACGAGCAAGCGAGTCAGGAGCAAAAAAGAAATACGCGCTGATTGATGAAAAAGGAAAAATGAAGATTAGGGGCTTTGAAACAGTGAGAAGAGATTGGTGCACTCTAGCTCGCGAGTTACAGAGCAAAGTCCTGGAGCTGATACTAAAAGAAGGAAATGAGCGAGCTGCATTAGAGTTAGTGAAAAAAACAATAAAAGAGCTTAAAGAACGCAAAGTAACTAGGGAACAGATAATGATTCGCACGCAATTAAAAAAGCCAATCTCAGAGTATAAATCAATAACCCCCCACGTTATTGCAGCCCAGAAAATGCGCGAGTTGGGTTTGCCAGTCAATATAGGAATGCTAATAGAATATTTTATTGCAGAAACAAGAGAATCTAAGAAACTAGTAAGAGAAAAAGTCAAACTGCCTGATGAAAAAGGGGAGTATAATCTAAAATACTACCTGGAACACCAGATTATACCTGCAGTTGAAAATATCTTAGAAGTTTTCCAGATTAATATAAAAGAAATCTCTGATGGAAGCAGACAGAAAAAGCTTTTCTCTTAGTAAATTAAAATTAGATTGAGAGAGGAAAGTTTTTCTCAAGAAAAAGCTTTTCTCTTAGTAAATCAAGAAAACCTTGAGTGTACCGCACCTTAAAACATCAGAAATCTCGGATTTCTGAGTGTGCTCAGAATCTCACGATTCTGACAGGTGCGGTTTGTTTTGGGTTTTCTGGACCTCAAACTCGTTAGAGTTTGATGGCAGT
>JAHIEM010000033.1 GCA_018901625.1 Nanobdellota archaeon | reverse complement strand
CCTCCCCAAACATTAGGCTTAATTTTTTTGCATTATCAAAAGCAACTCTGACAAAATCATTCATCATATTCTCCTGTTCATGCATAAAAGAAACTATCTCTTTTGGAATTGAAACAGCATAACTATTTCCAACTATTCTCATTTTAACTCTGAACTCCTTATTTCTAAGATGCTGGAAATTATGATATTCCTGCTCATCTTTAGGGTGAACTATTCTCTCTCCGCATTTAGGACACTGCACAGCCCTGAGAATAAATCCGTTTCTCCCAATCTCAATAAGTTTCATCTGAACATTGCACTTACTGCATAATATTGTATTATCAAATATATCTGCCATCTTGAGTTTGTTAAAACGAAAGAGCCAGAAAATTAAGAATTTTCTGGATTTCAGAAATACCTCTTATTTCTGAACTCGAGTTTATTTTTGCCATTTTTTATTTTTTTTATTTTTAAAATAAAAAAGATTGGGGACTTCCTGTCTCCAATATCAGAAACTTTCTGTTATATTGTGAAAGTTTGTGATTTTATTTTTTATTTTTGTTATTATAAGGCTGTATCTTGCGATACAGCCAGGAAAGGAGGTATTAAGAAATTCTTAATACCGGTATAGGTGTATACCTTATGTGTATACACGAGAAGATATACTATTTAAATCTTTCTGAATATAGAGTATTACTAAAAAGTGGTTGCTGTTCACAAGATTTAAAAACATAGAATAAACACTAAAATCATGGCAGACACAGAAAGAGTAAGAGACTATTTAGAAAGAAATCTCTCCCGAAAGAGAGATAGGCGAGACAGAAATGGAATCATAGCAGATATTGGAGTAGTTGATTTGCGAGATATCGCAGCAGAAGTGGCACAAAAACAGGGATATGAATTTAAAGGATATGATTCAGAAGGAGTTAGCTTGAAAAAAGGCAGAACACCAATAAGAATCACTAGAAGAACAATGTTTGGGCTTACCTGCAGGCTTACAATTGAGTAAAACCAAAGGCTTTTAAGCAGTAAAACCCAAAGTGAATAATGGAAAAAGAAGTGAAGAATATTAAAGAAGAAATTAAAAAATCATGGGACTGGCTCTGGCACTCAGACTCTCTCCTAAGCTGGGTTGTTGCACTAATCTTTGCATTCATAATAGTAAAGTTCATTTTCTTCCCACTAATTTCAGTAATTCTAGCAACTAAACTCCCCCTAGTTGTAGTAGAATCTGGGAGTATGTCTCATCCAGGCTCGTTTTTCGGAAATACATTCTCAACTCACTCTGCATTTAATGAGTGGTGGCAATCAAGTTTTGAATGGTACGAATCTCATAATATACAAAAATCACAAGCAGAATACTGGCCACTAAGAACAGGTTTAGAAAAAGGAGATATAGTAGTTGTCTACGGGTGGAGCAAACCTCATGAAGGAGACATAATAATCTTTAATGCAAATCAACAATACCCAATAATCCATAGAGTAGTAAAAATAGAAACAATAAATAATGAGTTAATATACTCTACAAAAGGAGATAACTTCCTGACAAACCAAGACCAGCTAGACATTGAAAAGCAGATTCCAGAATCAGCAATAATCGGAAAAGCTGCATTCAGAATCCCAAAACTCGGCTGGTTAAAGCTGTTTTTCGTAGAAATCATCAATAAATTAAGATAAGACTTCAAAATCATCTATCTGATTACAATTAACAGTCGCATAATACTCTCCATCACCAGCCCCCTCTAATTCTATACTTCCCTTGCCAGAACCCCCTAAATCACTATACTCTGTAAACAGCCCCACTAATGACTGCGGAAGCATACCCATAGTTACTTTCTCTGGCAATACGATTCTGGCCTCACCGCTTCTTTTATCATATTCAACTTCAAAACCCCTTAAAAGAGTTACTCTAACTAAAGAACATGCTTGAATCCCTGAGCAAAATGCTTCATTAAGGTCTTCTACTGTTTTCATATAAAGAGATAGCAAAGTAGTTTATTAAGATTTCTCTAATCTAAAATACATGTCCAAAAGCTTTATAAACACTCAACAACAAAAGTCCTAATGGAATTTTGTCCTAAATGCGGTTCAGTTCTCGTGGAAAAGAGGAAGAATTTTGGTTGCGCAAGATGCGGATATACAGCCAAGGGGAAAGTTAAGATAGAAGCTTCTGAGAAAATCCAAGAAAAAGAGAGAATAGGGGTAGTTAGAGAAAAAGATATTGATGTATTTCCAGTCACAACTGCTCTATGCCCTAAGTGCAAGAACAAAGAAGCATATTTCTGGTCAAGTCAAACTAGAAGCGCAGATGAATCAGAAACAAGATTTTTCAGATGCAAGAAATGCCAGCATACGTGGCGAGAATACCGCTGATATTCTGGCATAGTATCGGTAAATAACCACAATTCTTTTAAGCTATTAAATTAAAAGTTCTGTATGATAATTTTAGGCTTGTTAAGAGCAAAAGAAAGCGAATTTGAAATAGGATGTTATCATCCGTGTGTACCTCATCTTTTAGAGCATTCTGATGGCCATATCAGCATAGATATTCCAGAAGCACACCAACAAAACAAAGACGAGACAATTAAAGATATTATCCACGAACTTTTGCATGCAGGATGCCGAGCAAATCAAAGACATTTCTGCAATATCCCAATTGGAGAAATTAAAACAGAAGTAATAACTTCCGGAGAATATTCTCAGCAAGGTTGGAATCCATGTTCACATTGCGGTGAAGAAAGCAGATTAGAAGAATTAACGCAGTTTATCTTTTTGAACAGCAAGATGACTGTCAGGTACATTGCAGAAAAATATAAAATTAAGTGATAATTTATCTGCCAATAGTTAGAAAGCACGCATACTCCTTCTAAATCTAGCGAGAATATCGCTGAAGATACTAACAAGTTATATCCTGATTTAGACAAACCTAAAAGAATCTCTGACTCTTTTATATGCATGATCATGTTTTTCAGGATTTCCTAAAAAGGTAAGAACATATTCTACTGAGTTGTGAACTGATGATATCTTCCTCATAATGTTTTCAGGTTTATTTGCAGGATTTCGGTATTCTAAAATTGTGGTATTCATTTCTCCACCAAGTTCATCACTTATGCCACCCGAGCGAGTTATCTCACAACCCATTGAAGAAAGATATTGTAGTAATGCTCTATCTCTTGAGCCCACCTCAGCCAACACTCCTTCAATTGACTTGCAAGTAATATTCATATTTGCCCCCCGTTCTATTGGGACAATAGAAACCCTTACACCACTCAACCATTTTGTAAGAAAACCCACTGGTTCTTGATTCCAACCTTCTGGAATTTCAAAGGAGAATCTGAATTTATTATCTTTAAACCTCATAATTTTTATGATTCTTTTGCATTTATAATTATTTGTATACTTCAAATCATATCTGGGAATTATATCAACGGAAATAAATTTTCGGAAATTTTTTCCTTGATAGATAGGAAAAGAAAGTTCGATTATTAATTTCTTTTCCTATAATTACAGAAGATAGAATACAAACAAAAGAGAATTTTAAGTTAAAGGATTCTTAATGATATTTTACCTGTATTCGAGCAGAGAATACAGATGATACTAAAAAAATAAAAATGGACCCGAAGGGATTTGAACCCTCGACACCCGGATTAAGAGTCCGGTGCTCTGACCAAGCTGAGCTACGGATCCATGCGAATCTCTCTTTCTCCCAGATATTTATGAACAAGGATACAGAAGATCCTGATATGAACTAGAGAAATAACACATTTTTAAACTTAATTACAAAAATAAAACCTCGAAGAACTACCCAATAACTCTCTTGATATTATCAATATTATCTGCAATTTCCTGCCCCTTCTTTGTAAGCTTGATAAGCTTTATTCTTCCCTGTTTTTCAAAAGTCACAAGGTCAAGCTTCTCTAGTGTCTGTAAAATCTTTACTGCATGGCTGTATGTGCAATCAACTTCTTTTGCTAGTATCGAGCCATATCTTGCTCTTGAAAGCTTCTTCAGAGCAATCAGCATTAAAGCTGGTTTTCTCCTAAAAAAAATGTCGAAGTTATCTTTCATTTTGTTTTGCTTAGTTTGAAAACACTCATTTAACCAATATATGCTTTCAAAACTATATATTAGAGTAATAGAGTGGCTTTTAAACCTTTCTGTGAAAAAATTCAACTAATCGGTAGTAAATAAAATCTCTAATTTGCAAAGATTCGTATAACACTCCCAGTAAAACTCTTCCCAGTTAAATCCTTATAAATCTGCAGATAACCCTTAAAAAAAAGCTCAGAATAACTAGACACTAACTCTATGCCTGTGTTTCCAGAAGAAACAGAGTTCTTCATATACTCCTTAACATTACTCGACTCAAGAGCATTTATCACCTCCTGTTTTGTAGTTGATATTATTATATCAGGCTCATAAGTCTTCTCATCCCGAGTTATTATCTTCCCTTTCTCAATCTCTGAAAAAAAGGCAGAATCATCACTTCTCAGCTCAATAAGCGGGTTTTCAGAAGACATTGGTTGAGTATGAAGCTGGTAAGCCCCAATCTCATTTAACAGATAATTAACATGCCCTGCCTGCAAAACAAACTCTCCAGGATCTGAATTATAAACCGGCTTTTCCACATCTCCCTTGCCGTATTTAGGCTTAACTAAAACTAAAAATAAAAACGCAGCTATAATCAACAGCAAAACTAGAGATATTCCAATAACCAGCCAAAGAGTAATCTTCTTCATCTTCTCTCTTTTTCTTAATCTAAACAAGTCTAATGTTTTTAAAACTATCTAAGAAAAGCTTTAAATAACTCTCATCACTATCCAAGATATGATAGATATAAAACTGATAAGAGAAAACCCGGAATTAGTTAAGAAGAATATAAAGAGAAAAGCGCAGGACCACAAGATAGTTCTAGTAGACAGAGTAAAAAAGCTAGATGAAGACTGGAGAAAAGTAAAGCAAGAAGCAGACTCCCTAAGAGCAGAAAGAAACAAGATTTCTGAATCAATAAACCAGGCAAAGAAAGCAAAAGATGAAAAGAAAGCAAAAGAGCTGATTAAAAGAGCAAGCGAGATTCCAGAAAAGATTCAGGAAGTAGAGAAAAAAGAATCTGGTTTAGAGCGCGAAATTCACGAGATTATGCTCCAGATTCCAAACATCATCTCTCCAGAAACACCCTCAGGAAAAGATGCAAGCGGGAATATTGAAATAAAAAAAGGCGGAAAGATTCCTAAGTTCAAATTCCCAGCAAAGTCGCATGTAGACCTAATTGAAAATTTAAAAATAGCAGATTTTGACTCAAGCGCCAGAGTTTCAGGAAATGGCTTCTACTATCTAAAAGGAAAGTTAGCCCTGTTAAATCAGGCTCTGATTAGATTTGCAATAGATTTCATGCAAAAAAGGGGCTACGAATATATAGAACCCCCGTTAATGCTGAATGAAAAATCAATCTATGCATCAATGGACAAGGCTGCAATAGAGCAGTCAGTCTACCAAATAAAAGGAGAAGATTTAGGGTTAATAGGAACTTCAGAACAAGCTATTTTAGCAATGCACTCATGCCAGGTTATTCCAGAATCAGAGCTTCCAAAGAAATACTTCTCATACTCAATGTGTTTTAGAAAAGAAGTTGGAGCTCACGGAATAAATGAAAAGGGCTTGTGGAGAACTCATCAATTCAATAAAGTTGAGCAATTCATATTCTGCAAGCCAGAAGACTCTCCTAAACTCTACCAAGAACTTTTAAAGAACTCAGTAGAAATTTTAGAAGCACTAGAACTTCCTTATCATATTATAGAACTCTGCACAGGTGACCTATCTGACTGGAAGTATAGAAGTGCAGACTTGGAAGTTTACCGCCCCACAACTAGTTCATACGGAGAGGTAATGTCTCTCTCAAACTGCACAGACTACCAGGCAAGAAAACTCGACATAAAATGCATAGACAATAAAGGAAACAAGCGAGTTCTGCACACCCTGAATGACACTGCTCTTGCAACTTCAAGAATTCTAGTAACTCTGATAGAAAATAATCAGCAGAAAGATGGAAGCATAAAAATACCTAAAGCTTTATGGAAGTATACTGGGTTTAAAGAAATCAAAACTGAGAAGGAAAATGGAAAACAAGAAAAAGAGCGTGAAAAAATCCAAAAAGGATTAGGACGCTCTTATGGATATTAATAATTTTATTCAGCTGATTATAGCAGTAATCATGTTAATCTCTGTTATTTTGGTTTGTATAACCTTAAGAAATAATAGAAATCTCAATCAAAATCTTCTTTTTAATAAAATAGTTAAACAAGAAAGAGAATTAATTTTTGAATATGATAAAATAGGGAGATAATTTTATGACAACAAATAATCTAACAAGACTCACAAGAAAAATTATTGAAAGAGGATTTCCTGAATTGAGGCAGATATATGTTATTGCAAACTATAAAAAATCAGATTATGCTCTTGAATGGGGGGTTTTAAGACAACCAATTAGATATTGTATTGTGGTTGATTCAATGTTCAGAAAAGCTCCTGTATCTGTAGTGGTGGGGGGATTAGCTCATGAACTAGGACATATTCTTGATTGTGAGAATTATTCTCTTTGGGTAGATTATGTTAGACAATTTTTAATTAGTTTGTCAAAAACTCTTTATATTTTAAATGAAAGAAAAATTGATATGAAAGTTATAAGAAGGGGGTTTGGGCATGAACTAGCTGATTTTTTTAAATGGACTTATGCAGAAAAACCAGAAAATCCTGAAAGGGGATTAAATCTTTCTGAAATTGAAGAACTTATTGCAAATACTTAAAAACAAGACTTAATTGATTAGATTACTGGTTCTGGGCATCTGGGGTGGGAAAAAGTAAAAATGAACCACATAGATATTTTTGAGTTAAGAAGAGAAATCTTCCACATACTAGCTGGAATCGGATTTATTCTAATGATTTTGTTTGTGCCATACGCAGAATTTGCCCTATTCGCAGTCTTTATTCTAGGAGGCTTGTTAAGCATCTTATCCACTAGAATAAAAATTCCAGGATTATCAAAATGTTTATGCGTATTTGAAAGAGAGTGCAACAAGAATCTCCCTGGAAAAGGAGTTCTATACTTCTTCCTAGGAAGTTTAATAAGCCTGAGACTATTTGATATTAATATAGCCCTTGCAGCAATAACAATACTCACATTCTCAGACCCTGTATCTCACTTCATAGGAAGCAATTTCGGAAGAATAAAATTAGTAAATGAAAGAAAGAATGTCGAAGGAACAATTGCAGGAATCATAATCGGGACTCTGCTAGCCTCTTTCTTTGTTCATTTCTGGCTGGCATTCATTGCAAGCCTCGCAGCAATGCTCTTCGAACTGCTCGGAATAAAGCTGGCTGAATCAGAAATTGATGATAACCTCTTAATTCCATTGGTAGCAGGCACGACAATGTTCCTGATTTTGAGATTTCTAGGGTAAAGTAATCAAACTTCCAAGTCAGGTAGAAACTATTTCTTACATAATCTTAATTTTAAACAATTATTCTCACAATGATTTTAGGTTAATTATTCCATTGCAATTTACTCAGCATTAACACAGGGTGTAAAGGTTTATTAATTCTCTAAAACTAGCCATAAAATGGCAGAAAAGAAAATGAGAATCTTAGCAGCAGGAGATATTCACGGAGACACAAAACTAGCTGAAAAGCTCGCAAAGAGGGCGCAAGATGAAAAAGTAGATTTAGTCATCTTAACAGGAGACATAACCGGGTTGATAGAAACTCAAAATTTAATAAAACCATTCACAGATAGAAAAGAGAAAGTTGTATTTGTGCCAGGAAACTGGGATTCAGAAGACACAGCAGAAGTTCTAAGCAAATTATACGGAATTAATAATCTTGATAAGTACTATCTCAAGCATAATAATATAGGAATTTTTGGATTAGGAAATCCAGGACAGCTCAGTTTAAATGAAAAAGAAGCATTTAACAAGCTGAAAAGAAATTTTGATAAAGTAAAAGAATTAGAAAAGAAAATAATGGTTACTCATATGCACGCAAAAGGCACTAAATCAGAGGCAAGCGGTTTCCCAGGCTCTAGCGCAATTAGAAAAGCAATAGACAAATTCCAGCCTGATTTATTCATCTCCGGGCATATTCACGAACTAGAAGGAGTAGAAGAAAAAATAGGAAAAACTCGGGTTATAAATGTAGGAAGGAAAGGCAGGATAATTGAAATCTAACTGCATCAGTAGTCAAAATTACTCCAGATTACTCTCTTAATTAATTATCTCGCTGAAAAATTAAATTTTATTTCAAGTTGTTTACAAGTTTAGTAGGATTTATTCTTCTGTAGAGTATAACTCATGATTAAACCCCAACAAGCTCTGCAGGCTTTCTGCAACTCTCAATCCACTCTGAAATCTCTGCAACATCTCTCCCAGAGTCTAAGTCAATCTCGCGGCCAATGTAAAAAACATTTCTGAAATCTTTATATTTTTCATAAGCATTACAAACAGCCATAAGATAATCCATATCTTCTTCCATAAACTTTTTTCTCTTATTCTTCCACCTCTCTTCCAGATGCCTCCTGCAAACCTCAAATCCAGGATTAAGAATAATTGTTCTCGGGTCTCTTAAATCATCTCCAACCAGAAACCAGAAACCATTATCTAAAATATTTTTCTCACCCTCTGAAACCCACCCTACCTGAAGATAAGCCTCTCCATAAGCCAGAACATCATAAACACACCGATTCCCAATAACAAGCTTGTCAGGATTTGCCCTTGCAATCTCCCAATACTCAAAGTTCTCAATAGCTCTCTGAGCATGTTTCAAAGCCTGCCTGTGAAAAAAGTCTATCTCGTGTTCAGGAACATCTGAATAAAACTTAGGAGTCCGCGTAGATAATTCAGGCAAAACACTATTAGGAATACTCGCAACAAGCAAGTTCTCTAAAGTTGTCTTTCCCGAGCCATGCGGACCTCCTAAAAAAATTAAATTATCCATTTGCTAAAACTGTTGCTCTCACTCTCTTCCTTTGAACAGGAAGCAGAGGCAATGCCAAAGCCTCGCCTTTTACAATCTGCCCAGCTCTCCTGCCAGAAACAAAATCATACTTCCTCTCGCCAGTCAACTCGAGATTCATTCTCCAGCCACTAGCTATCGGGGCATTATGATAAAGTGCAAAAGTGTATTTTCCCAAATCAACCATTCCCTGAACTATCTGCTGTTCAGAGTCTTTCTGAAATCCAGAAAAACCAGGAATATATCCCGCATACTCAATTTCCAGCTGTCTCTGAACATCTGTCTCCTTAATAGTTCCAGGTTTAACTAGATGCGCGCGGGTAATTGTAAAAGAGTATATTCTCCCATCACTAGTATCCATAATAAAAACATCTCCCTTCTCTTTCCTTACTTTTCCCCTATAACTAACACCCGGCTCTCTGCAAACTTCTTCTGCTCTCTTAGTAGCTTCTTCAAAACTTGCCTGCCATCGCTTCTCACTTCGCTTTATAACAGCCTCTCTAAACTGAACAGGCGCATCTATCAGCACAACATGCCCTTTTTCTTTCAAATAAAGATTTCCAGCTTTCTCTATAACAACAAGCCTTTCATCAAGCCCGTCTCCATAAAAGTTATTCACCCCTATGCTAACATTATTAGCAGGGTCTTTCAAAAACCTGGCAGCCTTAGAAGCAGGAAAGTCAAATGCATCCAGATAAGCGATAATCTCTGGCTCCTTGCCATTCCCAGAAACCTGCATATCAAACTTAACCTCATACTCAGTCTCAGGAAACTCTTTAGGAATATCCTCAACTCTTTTTATTCCAGAAAGTTTCGCAAACTCTGCAATAAACCCAGCAGAATTATCAGCAAGAAAAGCTCTCTGCGCACTGACTAAATCAACAAGATTCCCGGTTCTCTTAAACTTTCTAAAGCTCTCTGCACAGGTGTCTCGAGCAACCTCGCACCTAGAGCGCGAGGAGCCATGATAAGTGCAACTTCCACCCATTTTATATCTCACCTCCTTTCAATTCTTTCTCATTCATACTAGAGTATAGAGTTGTAAACTATATACCAATTTCTAACATATTTCTGTCAACAGTGTTGTATACCATCATAATGCTTAAATATACATTTCACATAGTAATATTATGCTAGATTCAGAAATAATAAAAAAAATAGGGGATTTTGTCTATGCTAAGCCAAGAAGTATACAAGAGATAGCCCAGCACATAAACAAGAACTGGAGAACAGCAGATAGATATATAGAGTATATTGAAACTAATTTTGGAACTCTAGCCACCAGAGTTTTCAGAGAAGGAACCAGGGGCGCATTGAAAATAGTCTACTGGGCAAGTGTAGAAAAAGCTTCAAGCTCAGTTTTTCAGGAGAAACTAGAGCAGGAGATAATAATGGCAAGGAGAAAAGACGAATTCTCTGCATTTGACATATTCCAGCATGTTTCAGACAAAAACAAGCAAGCCAGGAAAAAAATAGGAGAGAGTGAGGTTTCTCTCGGATTAGAAGACCTAGGGGATCTTCTTCTCCAGGCAAAAAAGCAGCTTCTTATCTTCTCAGGAAATCTCTCATTCATAAATTTTAAAGACAAAAAAATTGATGCATTCAAGATTCTCGAACAGCTGGTAAAAAGAGGAGTTAGCATGAAAGTAATCTGCAGAGTAGACTTAGCAGGAAAAGAGAATATAGAAAAAATTCTCTCTCTCAATTTCAAATACGGAAAAGAGCTAGTTGAAATTCACCACAGAGAACAACCCTTAAGAGCAATCATAGTTGACAATAAAATCTTCAATATCAAGGAGATAAAAGAGCCAACAGGCAGGGAATACGAACTAAAAAAGAAAATCTACATATTCTACACAATAAAAGACAAAGACTGGGTAGACTGGCTCTCAAAAATATTCTGGAAAATGTTCTCAGAATCAGTTGATGTAAGAAAACGTTTAGAAGAAATGAACAAACTTAAGTAAAACTATAAAAACAAGGCTAAACAGCTTATAACACAAAAATGGCGCTTAAAAATAAGAGACAATCAGAGCAGGAAAGAATCTCTAGTGAGTATATCCCGATAAAACCAGAAGACGCGCGAATGAGTGTAGAAGTTCCTGTAAAACAAGTTCCAGAATCAAAGATAATCACAATAGAAAAAAAAGGAAAATCTAAAGTAGGAAAGTTAAGACCCAGAAAAATCACATCATCCGCAGGAATAGAGAAAGTAGAAACTTCAGAATCTTTAGATTCTGATAGTGCTCAGAAATTTTCAATTTCTGACAAAGTAAGAAAATCCAGGCTCAAGCCAGGTGAAGGATATATCTTGATTATAACAGAAAAACCGCAGGCAGCAGCAAAAATAGCGTCTGCTCTGGGAAATGCAAAAAAGCTAGTTGAAAAAACTGTTCCTTACTACGAATTAGAAAGAGATAATAAAAAGATAGTAGTTGCATGCGCAGTTGGCCACCTGTTTGGTTTAAAACAAAAGAAAGGAGAAAAAGGCTGGCCAATCTTCAACATTGAGTGGGCCCCTAATTTCGAGAAAAGCGCATGGACAAAAAAATACTATGATGTTCTAGTTAAGCTGGTAAAAAATGCTTCTGAGTTTATTGTGGCAACAGACTATGACATTGAAGGAGAAGTTATTGGATGGAATATAGTCAGATTCATAGCAAAACAAAAAGATGCCAAAAGAATGAAGTTCTCCAGCCTTACTGGAAAAGAGCTGGAAGAAGCATATGACAATCCATCTCCAACACTAAACTGGGGGCAGGCAATTGCAGGAGAAACAAGGCACTATCTAGACTGGATGTACGGAATAAACTTCTCTCGCGCGCTAATGGAAGCAATAAAGTCAGCAGGCTCATTCAAGATAATGTCAATAGGCAGAGTTCAAGGCCCTGCTCTTAATCTCATAGTTCACAGAGAGCGCGAGATTCTCGCATTCAATCCAGAACCATACTGGCAAGTTTTCATAACAGTTGAAGGAATTGAATTAAAATATAACAGGGATATTACAAACAAAGCAGATTTAATTCCATTCCAGAATTTAAAGAACAAGCAAGTCTTAGTTTCAACAGAAAAGTCAGAACAAAACATAAAGCCTCCTGCTCCTTTTGACTTAACAACTTTACAGACAGAAGCATACAAATTTTTTGGAATAACACCTTCAAGAACCCTGCAAATCGCTCAAGGTCTTTATCTCGCAGGATTAATATCCTACCCGAGAACATCTTCTCAGAAAATCCCAGACTCAATTTCTCCATTATCAATTATAAAAAGACTTGGAAAAGTTTATGATACAAAACTATGCGTAAACAAAAAGCCAGTAGAAGGAAACAAATCAGACCCTGCACATCCATCAATCTACCCAACAGGAGAATTTGCAAGTGTAGAAGGAGAAGACAAGAAAATTTATGACTTAATTGTTCGCAGATTTCTAGCTTGCTTCTGCGAATCAGCAATACTGGCAAACAAGACAATAACTGCCCTGTATGAAAACTACAGGTTCATTGCAAAAGGCATGGAAATCCTAAAAAAAGCATGGATGGAAGTCTATAAAACAAAGCTCCAGGAGCGTGAACTTCCAGACCTTAACGGAACATACATAATTCAGGATTCAAGAATTGAAGAAAAAGAGACCCAGCCTCCAAAAAGATACACTCCAGCAAGTTTAGTTCGCGAACTGGAAAAAAGAAATTTAGGAACAAAATCAACAAGAAGCAGCATAGTTGAAACCCTGTATTCGAGAGGATATATCCAAAATCAGTCAATCCAGGCAACATCAATAGGTATGGCTCTAATCTCAAGTTTAGAAAAACACTCCCCAATAATAATTGACGAACAGCTGACTAGAAAGTTTGAGAAAGAGATGGAACAAATTCAGGAAGCTAAAAAAGATTTAAGTCAAAAAGAAGAAAGAATTCTTGAAGAAGCAAAATCAACAATACAAAAAATCTCTGAAGAGTTTAAAAAAGACCAGGTAGAAATCGGAAAAGAATTGCTAACAGCAACCCAAACTCTCAGAGAACAGGAAAGACAGGCAAACGAGTTGCAAATATGTCCCAAATGCCAAAAAAATAAGCTCAGAATACTATACAACAAGGCACTAAGAAGATATTTTGTAGCATGTTCAGGCTATCCTGAATGCAAAACAACTTTCTCACTGCCTCCAAATTCTTTAATCAAGCCAAGCAGAGACAGAGAAGATAGGACTGAGTGCTGCGATAAGTGCCAATTTCCATTATTACTTGCCATTAGGAAAGGCAAACGCCCGTGGAAATTCTGTTTCAACGAGAAAAACCACTCTGACTTCAAAGGTTTTTCTCGGGACAGGAAAATTCAAACACAAGAATAACAAGAATTTTCCTGTAATCCAGAGTGTCCCACTCGGGAAGAATAAAAAAGCAAAAAGAAGAAAAAGAAGAAAACTAATCAGCGCGCATGAATGGTCCCTCAACACAAGTTCTTCTTCCTTTTTCATCTGCACATTTTCCACATAAGCCGACACCACAACTTGTTATATAATCAAGAGAAGAATAAATTCTTCTTTTATCCCCGTTTTCCAGCTCAATTCTTTCAACTGCATCAACCATCTCTCTTGGCCCGCAGTTGAAAAACTGGGAATTTGGATTTAGATTTGCTATTGAAAACAAATTTGTTACTCTTCCCCTCACTGAATTTTTACCAGTATAGCTTCCATCTTCTGTTGCAACATAAACTTCCCCTTCTGCCCATTTTTGAAGTTGAGTTAAATCAGGAATTTCTGAGCTTGTTTTAAATCCTAATAAAACTTTTGCACTATGCCTTAAAGCAGATGCTCTTTTTGCAATTAAATTTATTCCAGCTATTCCACAACCCCCTGCAACAAGAACTTTATTTTCCTCTGCACCCATATAAACTTCTCTTCCATAAGGTCCTCTAAAATAAAATTCATCTCCTTCTTGCAATTGATTAAATGCTCTTGTAAATTCCCCTCTGGACAAAACACCTAAAGTAAAAGGGTCATCATCCATAACAGAAAAAGGTTTTTCTTGCAAACTTCCTCCTGCAGGAATAGCAGCAAAAACAAACTGCCCCGGTTTTGCATTAATTGAAGTGTCTGTTTTAAAAACCTTAAAATCTCCATAACTTCCAACTTTTTGAATTCTGACTCCCTTATATGCCATATCAACTTTTTTAAGCAACTGCCCGGCATAGTTTGTTCTATTTCCTAAGTCTATAACAAGATTATTAAGATAAATTAAAATATCTCTGTCAGCCATTCCAGCCAAGGCACTCCCAATTCCAAAAACATCTGCTCCTGCTTCTGAATACTCCTCAATATCTCTGGCTGTTCTTATTCCACCCATTCCAATTATAGGAATTTCCTTGCCAACTGCCTGCATTATTTCTCTTACACATTTTAATCCAATTGGCATAATTGCTCTTCCTGACATCCCGCCAACTTTGTTTGTTAAAATTGCGTGTCCATGATGAGAATAATAACCTGGGCCAACTGTATTAATTGCTACTATTCCTCTTGCTCCAGCTCTAACAGAAGCTCTTGCTATTTCTTCTAAATTTGAAGTATTTGGCGTTAATTTTGCAAAAACTGGTTTTTTTGTTTTTTGACAGACAGCTCTTGTTATATCATAAACAAGATTTGGATCTGTACCTATTGCACTTCCATGTCCTTCTGCATGAGGACACGAAAAATTTAATTCATGTCCATCAACAACATCATCTAAAGTTTCAATAATAAAAACAAACTCCTTTTCACAACTTCCTGCGCTAGAACCTAAGACAAATCTGTCATCAGGAATATCAGCTTGTTTAATTTGTTCTCTTCCTTGTTCTGCACCAGGATTTGCCAAGCCCACAGCATTTCCAAAACTTCCTGGTTCATATTGAGTTAAAATTGATTCTCTGTTTCCTTTTCTTGGTTCTCTTGTATAACTCTTTGTTGTCCAAATTCCAAGCCAAGGAATCTCATTTAAAAGTTTAGCTGCACATCTTGGTTCTGTCATAATAATCCCAGATGGAATTGTAAATGGCCAAACTTCCTTGTCTCCAAGTTCTATTTTTTTAAGTTTCATGTTTATTAAGATTTGTTTTAATCATTTTAAACATGCATACGGGTCAAAAACATATTCTGAAACACGATTTCTTCCGCCGCGATTAGTCATACTAGATCCTATATTAAATATCTTGCAAGGATTATCAAAAGTCATTTTAGTTATAAGACTATATCCAGCTCCGGCATTACTCAATAACCCAACAAAATCACGCCAAGAAGCAACATTTGGAATTCCAGATAGATACGGAGCATCTAACTTTTCAGCCAGAGTGTGTGGCGCATGGTCACTAGCTAAAGTGTCAATGTCTCCTCTTAAAAAAGCAGCAAATAGCTCTTCTCTAGTTTCAGGGCTTCTGAGAGAAGGATTAACTTTATACAGAATTCCCTCTCCAGATTGCATAACATTAGTATCTAACAGCAAATGATGCGGACTAACCTCGCAGCTGATTTTCATGTGATGTTTATAATCACTAACAAGCTGAACAGAGAGGGGAGTAGAAACATGGCATACATGCAATTTCCCATTAAAATGAGATAGCATTGCAAAAGTAACAATATCTTGCAAAGAAAATATCTCAGCTTCCTCAGGCCTGGCTAGATTCCATGTTTCAGGTTTTTTAGGATTAAAAAGTTCTGGCTTAAGCAGAGATTCCTTTTCATAATGCCCAGCTAAAACACCTTCATAACCCAAATCAGCCAGAGTTGAGACAGCAAACCTCTGTAGTTCTGGACTAGTAATGCTTAAATCTCCAACAGACTTTCCCCAAAATGCTTTTATTCCTGCAACAAATGTTCTCGCTCCAGGTTTCCAGGCAAATTCCCTGCAAGTTTTAACAGCCTCTCTAATCTGTTCTTTATCAGCAGTCAGCCCAATATAAGTTCCATAAATAACTTGCGAGTTTGCTTGCAAAGCAAGTTTAAACCTGTCAAGAACTCTTTCTCGAGTTGTAACAGGTCGCGCAGTATTAGGCATGTCAATAACTATCTCTAATCCAGAATCAAGAGCAACCCGCAATCCATGAGCAATTGTCTCTTTATCTTTCTGCTCTTCATCCCTAAAATGACAGTGAGAATCTATATACATTTTATTTATCAGTTTTTCAGTCTACATTATCAAGTTATTTAAATTTAATTATGCTTCATTTATCACTCAATTCCAGTAAATTTCCCGACGATAAATTTAAATATCAAGTTTATATGAAAAAGATATGGGCGAAGTTGATAGAGAGATGCAAACAAGAAATCTTATAGCTCTTGCAAAAAGCCCAGACGGCTTCAAATTTACAAACACTTTTTTTCCGTATACTTCTGGTGAAATAGGACCGTACTATGTTCAAAGCGGCGGAGTTCTTCACGAGGGTAAGGCATACGCCCAAGCATGTAAAGACATGACTGAACTTGTTGTAAGAAGTTTTGGCGGAGTACCCCCAAAAGATTTAGTGATTTCTGGTGGAGAATCAAGAGACTGGATGTTTTCCGCACCAGTAGCAGAGAGACTAGAACTTCCATACGCAAAGATCTACAAAGATGGAAAGATCGTAGGCGCAAGCATGAAAGATAGAACAGTTGCACATGTTGCAGATTTAAACAATGAGGGCTCTTCTCCACGCGATTTATGGGTTCCTGTAATAAAAAGAGAAGGGGGAAATCCTCAGACAATAACCTTTTTCGTAGATAGATTAGAAGATGGTGTCGGAGTGATGCAAGAATTAGGATTACGAAGCAACGCAGTTATCCCACTAGACGAATATGCTTGGGGAGTTTTGCAAAAAGAAGGAATAATCACCCCTGATGCGTATAACTCCCTTAGAAAAAGAATGGAAAACAAAGACATATGGGCACATGCCATGTTAAGGAATAGGAATGGACTAGAAACTCTTGCCGCCTTGCTTGCATCAGGAAAAACACGAGAAAAAGGACAGAAAATTCTAAATATAGGATATCCAGATCTGAAAGATGAATTAGTTGAAGCACTAAAGAAACAAATTGGATTTGGGATTACGAGGTGGTTGAAATGAAATCACTCAAAGAGTCCTGGTTATCAGCAGTGGACAAAAAGAATTCTATAGTCTGCGCTGGAATGGACCCTGCAGAGTATTTGATGGGAAGAACAGAAAAAGGAGAGGGATTGCCTGCAGGAAAAGAAAAAAGACATTGGGCACTAGATTACCTAGAAGCAATCGCCCCATTTTGTGCAGCAGTTAAACCCAATTTAAGATATTGGGGTGGAGGTAGAGATCTAATGGTTGTAGAAGAGATTGTGAATGTTGCAAAAGGTTTAGGGCTGGTAGTTATTCAGGATAGCAAAGAAGCAGATATTGGTTCTACAAATGATTCTGGTATTTTCTATGCCGCCCTGAGAGGATGTGACGCAGTTACTCTGGCAGCGTTTGCAGGAAATATGGAAGAAGCTTCAAAACAAGCTAAAGATAGAAGAATTGATTTGATTAGTATGTGCTTAATGTCAAATCCTGAGTATGAAAGAGTAAAAAATATGTGGGTTCGTGTTTCCAACGAAGCCCAACCTTATGATGCAAATCATATAATGATGGCAGATGGACTACCTCACGTAAGGCACTATATTCAACTAGCCCACGATGCAGCTAAATTTGGATTGGGTGGAATTGTAATTGGTGCTCCAAGCTCTAAGAACCACTTAAAAGACGAAGAAGTTGCAAATGCAGCCCACTACTTTAAAGACGGATTGGTATTAGTTCCAGGTATCGGCGCCCAAGGTGGAGAAGTCCCAATTCTAGCCAAACATTTTGCAGCAAACAGATTAATATGCAATATAGGAAGAGGATTAATGTTTCCTAATGGTGCAAATTCAACTCCACAGCAACAAACAGCTGCAGCAAAACAATATCAAGAGATGCTTAATCAGTTGAGAGCAGCTTAAATCCAACCCCTCTTTCTAACACCAGAATTAATTATTTCAAAATCTAGAGTTTTCTCAGGCAACGAGCGATGTTTCCTCAGAATCATCTTTCTTCTTCCGCGTTCACTTTTCAGCTCAATCAGGCACTTGCTCCAATAAGCAAGTATAGAGCCCCCAACCATCAAGTTCTCTTTTTCCCTGCCTTTTTTCAAGTCATCTTCTGATAGAAATTCAGAATAAACTTGATTAGTGATAATAACAGGAATATTTCTAGTTCTAGCAATCTCAGATAGAACTCTTAACATTTTAGCAAGCTCAGAATTTATCTCATCAATCTTCCTCTCATCTTTATCTTTCCTAGCTTCTGCAAGTTCTAGTCTATAAAGCATAGTCATGCCATCAACAACAATCAGCCCTATATCAGAATCAGTTTTAATCTCTTTTAATAATTTGCCAAAACTTTCTTCCTGTTCAGAAAAACTAGCAGGTTTAAGCAAGATAATATTCTTCAAGAACTTTTCCCAGTCCTCCCCGCAAATCTGCTTGAATCTCTCAACAGAAAAACCCTGTTCAGTATCAATAAATATCACTTTCTTGTTCTTCTTAGCCTGAGATACAGAAGCTAAAACACAAAGATTAGTCTTCCCCGAGCCAGCCCCCCCATAAATAGTAGTTATAATATCTTTTTCATAACCTCCATAAAGAAACTTATTCAAATCAAAGCTTCCTGCTGATATTCTTCTCTCTTTCTCTATTTCCATTTTTAACTCAAATAATCAGAATTAATAAGTATTTATACAATTCATTCCCATAATTTAAAAGAAACAATACCTAAATTTAAGCAGAACCTTCTCTAAAACAATATGCAGGAACATTATGAATCTGTTTAACAAGCTCTGGCCTAACCAAAAGAATATCACTTAACTCATTTTTCTGTGGAGGAGTCATTCTTCTATGTTGGGCAAGCCCCTGCAATCCGCAAGTAACCTCTTCCAGCTCACTGCCTAATAAAATTGGTTCACCAGCACTGTCAATAGCGCTAGCATAAACATTATCTCCATCACAATAAACTAGATACCTCGTCCTGCCAACATGAATCACTCCAGAAGTGCTTCTAAATTTGCCAGCCCAGGAAGGTTGCTGAAAAAAGGAACGTGTTTCATTTCTTGCAAGAGAATTATCCGAAGCAATTAACTCCCAATCAACCTGGTCATCAAAATCACCATAAGTGTTATGAACTGCCTCTGCACCTGCAAGTTGGCGAAAAGCATCTGCATAAGCCCCCCAATTGATTTGAGGTCCTAAACTTCCCTGAGGAATCTTGGCTGGATTCATACATATCCAAAGCATAAAGTTATATTTAAACCTTTTCCCAAAATTTTCACTACCAATCAGAGAAACAATAATATTAAATATAATATTTCACATATTAAACTATGAATAAAAGAGGGCAATTAGACAAGATATTATTTTGGCTGCTGCTGATTCTAGTAGTGTTATACTTAATATGGATGGCGATAAAATTAATAAAATGAACCGCACCTTGCTTGAAGTCATCAGGATAATATTCACAGTTATATCAATTATCTTAGTAGTCACATCAATAATCATGATTTCTTTAAAGTTATCGGGGCACAGCCCAACAGAAACATCAATTATCTTTTCAGTAATCGGAATATTAATGGCATTGCAAATAGTAATCATAACCATCTTATTTCAGCTAAAAGAAGACATTGGATGCTTCAAAGAGTTCAGAAGACAAACAATAGACAAAATCAAAGAGGTTAAGCAAAAGGGATATAGAAGCTAGTTATTTAACAGATTCTATGTTGTTTATTCAGAAAAAATAACTATCAACCTCTCCCTAATGATAGTGTTCAAAATGAGTTATAATTTCATCATCTCTTTTTATATCATATGCCTCTGCAATTAAATTAGATAGTTCAGGAGTTAATTGATCAGAAATACCCATCTCCTTCGCATGATTATAAATTCTTTCCAAGTGCCCCATTCTCTCTGCTTGTTCTTTATTATCTAACCCTTTTCTCTCAGTTAATTGTAAAAACTCTTCTAATTTCATATTTTCCACAAGAACTCTCTCCTTTTATTAATTATGATACTAAGAAATAACTGTTTCCATAGCAAAAATTAGTATCATATTCATTTTTCGCAGAATATCTCAGCCTGAAAACTCATTAACTTAAACCCAGATTTTTGCCACGCATCTTTAGGAAGTCCTGCTTTTCTGCACAAATTTTCAAGAAATTGAAGCTTGCTCCAGTTATACTCCAAAGCAACTTGTGGAAGTAACAATCCAGAATAACCCATATAACTGCAAATCAGCCCGTCTCTTCCTGTTTTTATATCTTTAACACTGGTTTCCTGAGGCATAGTCAGAATAGATATCTCAATCTTAACCCTCTTTAGTTCTTCTTGAGTAAGTTTAGGAAATCTTGGATCAGAAAAACCAGCTGATTTTGCAGCTTCAGCAACAGCCTCAAAAATAGACTTACTAGGATACGGAAGTCCAATACACCCCCTTAACTCGCCATTTTCAGTTAGAGTTACAAATACCCCCCGAGCTTGTTTAAACTGCTTTCCCTCTAATTTTTCTGGCTCTCTTCCTGAAAATCTCTCTTCAATTGACTCTCTTGCTAACTGCAAAAGCTTCTTGCCATCGTCTTCAGAATACTCTCCAACCATTGCTAGTAATGCAAACTAAGGTTAATAAAGATTTTTAATACTAGGTGTTAATTTTACGCGGCTTTTGCAGGAGTTACCAGGAAACGAAAAGGCAAAAGCCGCGGCTATCTAACAAGGTTTTTAAATATGAAAAACAATAAATACATATGGGAAAGAGGTTAGAGTCATGGGAAAAAGAATTCAAAGACCATAAATACCTCATAATCCTATCAGTAGTGTTCTTAATTATCGCAAATGTTCTTAACTTCATTGCGGGAATGTATGTGGAAAAAAAGGGGGAGGCAGCAGTATCAGACCTAATCCTAGACCATATCCCAGCAATAGACCTAACCTTCCTGTTTGTTTACGGATTCTCAGCAATAATAATTATCATATTTTTATACCCCTTGTTTTACAAGGTTCACGAGCTCCACATAGCAATAAGCCAGTTCTCTCTTCTAGTGATGATAAGAAGTTTCTTTGTCTCTCTCACACATTTAAAAGCGCCAGTAGGAGCAATAATTGCAACAGAAGCCCCAAGATTATATGCATTGCTAGATTTTCAAAACGCACTATTCTTTTCAGGCCACACAGCAATCCCATTTCTAGGATTCTTATTATTCAAGAAAGAGAAAATTGGAAAGTTTTTCCTCATAGCCACGATAGTAATGGCCCTAGTTGTCTTGTTCATGCACGTCCACTACTCAATCGATGTATTTGCAGCACTATTCATAACATATGGGACATACAAAGTTGGAGAGTGGTTATTTAAAAAAGTAAACCACGATAGTTCTAAGGACTAAATTTTAATTTTCTTTCTTGAGTAAAATCTTTCAAGCATCTTCTTCTCTCTTAGAATTAACAAGATAAACACAACTAGAACAAAGAGTAATAACAAGAACAAGTAAATCCCCGCCTTTTTCAGAACAGCGAGGTATGAAAACCCAAATAAGTATCCCACAACTAAAAACTGCCCAATCCCCAATATGGCGCCAGGGATATTATATTTTAAAAATTTCTTATACCTTATCCCGGCAATACCTGCAATAAAAGGAGTCACCCACGATAGAGGTCCTAAAAATCGCGCAAAAAAGACAGATTTAGCCCCGTAAACATCAAAAACATTCTTGCCTCGAAGGTAATTCTTCTCACTAAGATATTTATGATGTTTGCGGAAGATTCTTCTGACTATCCTCTCTCCATAAAACTTCCCAATAAAAAAGCTCGCACTATCCCCTGTGATTCCCCCAAGAATACAGCACGCAGAGGTAATCCAGATATTTAAAAATCCAACTCCAGATAAAATCGCACCAGCTAAAAAAATAATCTCCCCATAAATAAAAAAGCCAGGCCCTATAAGTGTTTCAAAAAAAGAACCCAGAAAAAGAAATAAATATGCAAGAGTGGGGTAGCTCTCTAAGAATATCACAACTGATTCTAGCACAGCCATTATCTCACCACCTCATAGTCTCTCTTGATTCTTGATTTATAAGGAAGATTATTCATGTATCCCCACTTTAACAATAACTTAAAGTGCCCCTCTTTATCAAATCTCCGAGTGGAAATCTTAACACTCTTAGTAGGCATATAAAAGAACCTCCCGCGCTTAATCATCTCTCTTATAAGTTTAATATCTTCAGAATATCTCAAATTCTCATCATACCTCACCTTTCTAAAAACTTTCTTGTTTGCAATCTGGACAGAAAGAGATAATTTAAAGAATCTGTGCAAAAAGTCATGAAACCTAAACCAGGCATTATGCCTGAAATCAGGCTCAAGAGGCACTAACCCTGTAGTCCCAATAACAAGATCTCTGCCATTTTCTATCAAAAAGGCATTCAGCTCATTCAGAAAGTTTCTCTCTACAACAACATCAGCATCTAAGAAGATAATCCACTCTGTTTTCTTGCGAGATTTTTCTGCCCCAAAATTCTTAGCTCTCGAAACACCCCGGCTCTGAATCTTAAAAATCCGAATATTCTTGCGTGCAAATTTTTTAGCAACATCATATGTTCTATCTATCGAACCATTTTCAACAACAAGAATCTCAAACTTATCTTTTGGATAATCTAAGGAGGAAGCATTAACCAATGTATTTTTTATATATCTCTCCTCATTATGCGCAGGAATCACAATAGAAAAATTATAATACCTCATTTTATCATCCTGATTAATCAGAGTTTTATCTCCTTTTTAATTCTTCCGAAACACTCTCAGAAAGATCAGTCGGCAATTTTCTCAAAAAGCTGCCTTACTCTCGTGCTTTTAAAATAAAGAGCTATCGCAATAATATAAACCGCTAAAAGCACACCAATAATCTCTCTTTCATAACTTCCTGCAAAGTAAATCAACACCAGGCTCGCAGGAATAACCAACACCCAAAACAATTTGATTTTCCTCTCAGAATAATATCTAATCGGTCTCTTTACATTTTCCTTATAAACAATCTCTTTCATTCTCTTGATAAGCAAAAATGAGGAGAATAATAACAGCAAAAAAACAGCAAAGAAATAATAATTAAATTCTCCAAATAACGAGAACCCCATAATAACCCTCGCTGTGTGAGTAACCCCTCCTGAAAGAGTGTCAATATATGGGATCTTCTTCAGCAAAAGAGTGTATACCAGAACATATACTAAAAAAAACACTTCAAAATAAACAAGAGTCATAGAAACATTAAATGCTAAAAGAAATGCTGCTAAAGCCAGAATAATAGATAAAACAATGGCGCTCTTCCTAGAAACTCTTCCTGAGGCAATAGGTCTATGCTGCTTTCTCAGGCTTAACCTGTCCTGCTTATAATCAAAGACATCATTAATCATATAAAGCCCGTAATAAAGACACTGGAAAGAGATAAATGCAAAAAGTAATAGCATAAAATCAAGAGAGTAAATATCAAAATTCAGGGCAATCAAGGCTCCAACAATAACCTCTACAAAAAATATTGCCAGATGCGGCCGCATTGCTTTTACATAATCAATTATCTTTGTCTTGCTCATATCAGAATTCTCCAGAGTAAAGAAGCAAGTGCTCCAATAACCAGCCCAGCAAAAACATCAGAAACATAATGCTTTTTCAGAATAACTCTGCTCGCCCCGATTAGAATCATAAGCACTATGAATATCGTTTTAATTACAACATCCGAGCTGAGAAAAGACAAAACTAAAAAAACAAATGCACTCCTAGCAGTATGTAGGCTCGGAAAGCTTCCCGCGCTTATCTTCTCAAGAAGGTTAGAATACTCCTCCTTCCTCGGTCTGCCCCTATGGAAAAATATCTTGATTATTGTGCAAAAGACCTCAACTAAAATCAACCCAAAAATCAACTGCCAGAAAACAAAACTAAAACCAAGTAAAACAAGTGAGATTAAAGCAAGAATTACTGGATTTCCGAGAGATGTAAAATCTCTCACACTCTCCAAAAATATCTTTTTTATACCCCTCTTTAGCATTTTATCTAATACACAGTTCAGTTTATAAACCTAACTTCATTAATACTAAAATGTTCAGAGACTATTTTAAACTTATAAAGTTTAGATATCACCTCACATTTATCTCAGTTATAGTGGGTGCGCTTATTTTCTCACCTAAAATAACCTATTCACTGATTCCCGCACTCCTCCTTGTCTACTTTTCATTTAATATCTTAATGTACAGCGGCTTATACACTATGAATGATATTGCAGACTGCAAATCAGATGCATTACACCCTAAAAAGAAATTCAGAGCAATACCCTCTGGAAGAGTATGCCTTCCCCATGCATGGACATTTGTAGTTCTTACTGTTCTAGCAGGACTCCTAATTGCCTTCTTTGCATTTAGACAGATTTTCTACATATACATCATCTTCATTGCTCTCAATATATTTTACACTTTTATAGGCAAAAAAATCCCTTATCTAGAATTCATTAGCAACTCACTCACTCACCCATTAAGATTTCTAATGGGCATAGTTCTAGTCAGTTCAGCTATTCCTCTTAACCCTATTCTTGCATACTTTTTTGTTGCAATAGGAACTTCTATCTCCAGAAGAATTGTTGAACTGGATTATAAAGGGTTTGAGGCTAGAAAAGCATTGGTTTACTACACAAAAAAAAGCCTCACAATAATGCAAATTCTCGCATTTATAATAATCCTGATATTGTTTATTATAGAACTTCCAAACAATCAATTAATTCACTACTTGCTGATTTCCTACTACATCCTATTAGTCTTCATCATAGGACACTGCAAAAAGTCAAGACCAATCTTAAATAAGATCTGGCTAAACTAAAATCACTTAGCCTTCTTCAGCTCATCAACAAGCTTATCAGCTTCTTTCTCTATTCTAGCACTAGCATCAGAAATAGCCTTCCTAACAGTCTTCCCACTAGTTTTAACTCTCAAAATAGGATTCTTAGTGAAGTGTTCTCTCTTCCAAGCTACAAAAATTACAGAATCATCTTCAGACAAGTAATCTCTTAATATCTCAGCAATAGTAAGATTGCTAATCTCTATCTCTGCCTCATTCTTCTCATCCTGAATATACTTGATTTCCATGAAAACTAGACATAAAGATGGTTTAAAAAGCTTTCTTATTCATCATCAATTATCTCTATATCACTATCACTAGAACTCTCTTGGTAATCCTCTTTAACAGGCTTAGAACTCCTTTCCTTTCCCCAAACAATACTGCTCGCCCTCGCTTTATCATCTTCCTCAGCCGTCTCTCTCGCGTCTTTCATCATCTTTAAATCAGAAATTGTAATATTTTTCAACCCATCTTTATCAAAATTAAGGATTCTTGCAGGCTGCTTAACTTTTTCCAGCCTTGCCTGCTCTTTCTCAAATTCAGACTTTCTTAAATTTATCTTAAAATACTGCTCTAGTTTAGAAATAATTCTATTAGCATCATCAACTAAATCTCCTTTCTCAATCATCTTTAAAACAACTTCTGTCTCTCCAATAACTTCTGCAACCTGAGCCAAGCTAATCTTCTTATTTCTCCTTGTCATCTGAATATGCCAGTTCCAGTTATCAACTAAGTCTAGAGGTTTGTTCAATTTCTTAGCAATCTCCTGCCTATCCTGAAGAGTCTTATTATAGTCTCTAGGCTTGCGAAGATTATCCAAACTAATAACTCTTCTAACATCGCAGACTCCTGCCTGTGCCTTCATATCACTTCTTAGCTCATCCTTAAGCCTCACCCCTGCCAGCCTAGCAAGCCTCTGCCTCACACTATACGGCTTCTCACTGGCTTCAAGCTGGAAACTGCTCGGTCTCCTAATCACCGGAAGCTCTTCAAGAAGCGCGCACTCCTCGCATATCTTCACAATCTCCCTGTCATAAATAGCATCAACTAGCTTGACTTTGCTCTCATCTCTCTTGCACTTTTCACATCTTTCCATACTCTAACAAGATTAATTGATTATTTATTCATTTCTATTATTCAGTATACTATTAAAGGTGCTTCTCAATCTCGTCTTTTTTAGATATCCCTTCCAGAACAGTGCCATCTCCAAAAACCAAAGAATTGGGCTGGCTAACTCCATAAATATCTTTCAACAACTGAATAACCTCTGAATCAAGGTCATAATCAAAGGAGTACACCATTACATCCTGATTCCTATCAGCTTTTATAGAAGACAGAGAATACCCAATAGAATCTGCAGTTCTAGAAAAAGGCTCCAGATTAGAGTAAAAGAACAAAACCAGACTAACATTCTTGCCACAATCCTGATTATAGTTCAGGACATAAATAAAATGCTCTGTCTCTATAGCTGCATAAAGTTTCTTCTGTTCAAGAACATTAGGATTTGCCTTTCCCAGCCTTTCTTCGAGCAAGTTAAGAATACTCCCCATATGATCCAGCTCAAGTGAGAGCTCATTGGAAGAAAGGCTCACGCAACTCTGGCCCAGAAGGCTGTTCTTAATATCAAAATTAAGTATTCTGGAAAGAACAAGTGTCTGCTCCCTAGAAACTTTCTGGTATTGAGAATACGAAACAGAGTAGCTTATAAGGAATATAGTCAAAAAAAGGAGGATAGTAATGATTAATGCAAAAATAAACCGATTCACACTGAACACTCGTCTAACAACCATTTTCTATCAAGCTTGTATCTGTTTTTATATTTAATCCTTTCCCCAACCCACTTTTCTCCTCAGGAGCGTGTCAATTATTGAAACAATCCACCAAAAAGAAAATAAAAAAGAGTAAAACCCAAGGAACAAAAATAAGCTGAATTTAACTGCAGCATTTTTTTTAACACTCTTCTTAGCAAAAAACATGTATCCTAAAAGTATAAGAACAAAAAGAAGAGACATCACAAATAAAGGATTGCTAAATATACTAAAGAAAAATCTTTCAACAACATACTTATTAATTTGAACAAAATTAGAGAAGTCAAAATTTATTCCGCTAAAAAGCCAGAATTCTCTCCAGACATTAGAAAGAGTTTGCACAAAAACTTGCACTGTTAGCATGATTGACATCAAGATTGTAATAACTGCCATTGGCAAGACTACTACCCCCATGTCCCCATACTTATGCGAAAATAATCCTCTATATCTCCATAAATTAAGAATCATGCCATTATACCACCTCTTTCTCTGGTTTAGCATAGATCTAAAAGTTTTCGGGGGCACAGTGTATACCACAGAATCCAAACTATTCTCAATAGCATAATTATGATACTGTATTCTCAGAGCAATCTCCATGTCCTCTGTAATCGTGCTCGTATCATATCCTCCGTACTTATCAAAAAAAACCTTTCTGTAAGCAGAAAAAGCCCCGGGAGTTATATGTATCGCATCCATGCTTGCAAAAGCCTTTCTTAAAAATATCCCGAGCAAGTACTCTATCTGCTGAATTCTCGCCCAAAATCCTCTTGGATTGTGAATAGCCATAGCAGGAGTAACACACATAACATCTTTTCTTTTAAAGTAAGGCATCATCTTCTTCAAGGCACGCATCTCAGCAATAGTATCAGCATCCATTGTCACAATTATTTCACTGCCAGACTTGCTTATCCCAAAATTAAGAGCAGCTCCCTTTCCACCATTCTTCTTAGTATAAACAGAGACTATCTTGCTCTCAAATCTTTTAGCAATTGAATAAGTTTTATCCTTGCTCCCATCATCAACAACAATCACTCTTAATTTCTCTCTCGGGTAATCCTGGTTTAGTGCAGACTTAATAGTCTCTGCAATTCCCTTTTCTTCATTATAAGCCGGGATAATTATAGAAACACTCGGCAACTCAAAGTCTTTAATCTCTTCCTCCTTCCGAGGTTTTTTTCCAATCAACCCTAAAAAATAGAATATCACTCCAAATAAACCCACAAATGCACCAAAATAAATAAGGAATTCACGAATCATTTTGAGTATTATCTTTATTCACTAGTCTCTGAATCTTCTTTTCCAGACACATGGAAGTAATCATAAAAATCTGCGCTTAACTCGAGTTCCATAGTATGTCCTGCCCTCTTGCCCTTAACTAATCCTAGAGAAATAAAATTCTTCACATGCTCGTATGCCTTATTCCCCCGAATCTTAATAAGGACAGACTGCTTAACAGGCTGCTTATAAGCAATAACAGCCAAAGTTTCCTGTTCAGACTTAGTAAACTCAGCAGTTCCAGTCGCCAGCTTGTTAATCATTCCAACATACTCTGGCTTAACATCCATTTTCCACGCATTATCCTTATTAATTATCTCTGTTGAAGAATCCTCCCCATAACTCTCCCTAAGCTTTTCAATCAACTGTCTTAAAAGAATCGGATTCAAGTCAGTTAGCATAACTAAATCCTGCATAGATAGCCACCTCCCAGATATAAATAAAGCAGCCTCTATCTTCTTCAAATTCTCAATCTCTCTAGAATTATCTAACTCATCAGCAGTTTCTCT
Source organism: Nanobdellota archaeon (assembly GCA_018901625.1). Taxonomy (GTDB): domain Archaea; phylum Nanobdellota; class Nanobdellia; order Pacearchaeales; family GW2011-AR1; genus JAHIEM01. Next base: position 2,787 of record JAHIEM010000033.1, on the reverse strand, counting down.
TGATATTGAAATATTCTCACTGAGATGATTATTTTCGCTTTCACCCAAATTCTCATTTGCATCAAGTTCATTCAGTCCTTCTTTTTCAATTTCTTCCATAAACTTAGATAGAACTATTGTTTAAAAGCTTAATTATTCTCTTAATCTGCCTCAAAAAACAAAGCGTGCATCCCCAGCCTTATGAATGTTATTACTGCTAAAACAGCGTCTCAAAAAGGTTTAAATACTCCCCCCAAATTCCAAATTCATGGAAAATCAGACTTCATTAGAAAGCATGTTAAGGAAAGACGAACAATTAAGAAGAGATATTTCAATGCTTCTAATTGCATTAAAAGAGAGAAAAGCCAATGTGCTTTGTTATTGCGCTTCTACTTCTGAACTCTATGACGAATGCTGTGCTCATTTAGCAGAACAACTAGAAATTCCTCAAGAAGCAATTTTCAGAGTGAATTTCTCTCCTGAAAAAGGAAAGGATGGAAGAAATGCTCTTGGCAGATATCTGCAGAATAACATCACGTCTATAGAAAGAGCCAGGGGAAACATTGCATTTATACAATCAAAAGGTTTTGCAGAATTAGTATCTGAGACTCCAGAGGATGACCGGTATATCTTATCTCGGTGGGGCCATGATTATGATCAAATGGCAACAGAAGATTTTTACAGAAATTTAGGCAGGAGACCATCTAAAACAATATTTGTTCTTACTCATTTAGACAAAGGTCACCAAATGTATCAAAGGGCGATTAAGACTGCAGCAGGTTCGCAATTTAAACTTTTCATTCTAGAGATCTGATTTTCCTCAAAAAAATCCTTTATTTAAATATTATTATGCTGTATCGTTATAGTCATTACTTCATTCAAATCCAAAAACATAAAAAGTTCAAATCTGTCAGTTAATCTAGCCAGTAGCAAACCTCAGCAAAGCCCCAATTCCAGAAAGATTCCAAAACTGCTCACCCTCCGGAGTTTCAGTAGAAATAATCTCACTATCAGCTGAAATAGAATCTGCCATCCCCCTTAGCTCTTTGATTTCTTCTTTCTTAAGTTTCTTGCTCAACAACAACAAAGAAACAGCCCCATATTTCAAAGCTTTTTTCACATTTTCCTCTCCATAAGCAGCTAAATCAGGTTTCTTTCCAAGAGTCTCAAAAAACTTCTCGAGAAGTTTTTTCTCTTTAATTATCTCTTGATTTGCAAGTATATCATTGCTTGCTTCAACTAAGTCAGTTAATCCAGACTCATCAGTATTGCCTATATCACGAACACCAATAACAAGCTCTTTTAACTTTGTCACAAGCTGCCCTTGCTCTAAAAATTCTTCCTTAGTTGGAACAGGCCCCCCAACTAAAATACCTTTTAATTTAGGCATATCAAAAAATATCTCTTTCATTGATTCAGAAACTCTCCTAAAAAACTCCTTAGCCAATCCCTCAGTAATTCTTTCGAATCGAGCAGCTGATTGTCCTCCAGCCCTTATCTTCCCAGGAACTCCAGAGCTCATTTTCCTTATCATCCTTATCTGTTTTCCTTCTAAAACCCCAATAGTTGCCTCCTTCCGGTCCATAACAAGCAACCCGTAAACTTCCTGAACCTCTCTCATCTCCTGCAAAGGCCGAATAACAAAAACCTGGTCACATCTGTACAGCCTGGTTCTCAATGATTGCGGAGGTTCAATAACCCACAATTTTAAGTCATTCTGCCCCTCTTTCTCAGAAACATTCCCGCAGAAAATAGCCATCCCATTAGCAGGTGTTTGTTTGTATTTTTTAAGCTCTCTGGATATCATCTCCAATGCATCAACAACATTCTTCCTAGTTGTTTTGCTCTTAATATTATCAGCAGTAGACCCCTCAGATGCAATCTGGTCAGCAGTTGTGTATATGTTCGCCCCTGAAGGAATCATCACTGTAACTAACTCTGTATGTCTTCCTCTAATCTTCCCGAGAGTTTCAATCAGCTCATCAAGCTCTTCATATGATGTAAGCATTTGATGATAAGAAACTATGCGTTTATAAAATTAAGTAATTAAACATACATCTCAGAAAGATCACAAAAGTTAAAGTTAGCAGTTGTTCCATCAAAACGCTCTAATGCATATAAAAAATCATTATAAGGGTAACAAACAAGAGTTCCTGCAATTAGTTTATCTTTAAAACTTAAGTCTCTTACAAGAACAAGAAGCCCCTTATTTTTTTCAACAGCCTCTCGCGCTCTCTTAACATCATCTTCTCTGTTTCCTTTTTTGTGAAAAACATTCCTAAAAACCCCCTCTTCAAGTTCCTGGCTCATAAATCTAAAAAACAAGCATGGTTTAAAAAGAAATATGTGGCGGGATACTAATATCCAAATAATTTATCATAACTCGGATGGTCCACTATCTTCAGAACAAACAAAAATATTTCAACTTTATTTCCTTCTAAAGTATAAACCCTCCTCCAGAAATTTGATAATTCTGCTCTGTAAATATTCAAAATTCCTTGCTTCTTGAATTCATCTGGAACAAGCTCTTTTCTTATAGGATCGCCATACTGAGGATTACTCTTCAGAATCTCCTTTACTCTTTCGAATGAGCGAAGAATGCTCTGTGCTTCTTTGTTGAGAGAGTAAAAGAGCCTCTAGCCGACCCCGAAGAGTTTTTTTGGAAAGATGAAAAAACTCAAGCGCCTTACCTGATAGTCAAGGCAGTAAAATGATGCATAATTACACAAACTCAACACTAAAGCTCCCAGTCTTAATCTCCCTAGCACTAACAACACCCTTCAAATCCTCAAGAACTAGCTTCAACTT
>JAHIEM010000032.1 GCA_018901625.1 Nanobdellota archaeon | reverse complement strand
TGTATTGTTTTTCATTAGAGAATTTTAACAGGTCTGAAAAAGAAAGGAATTTTCTCATAAGATTGTTTAAGAAAGAGTTTAGGCGGTTATTGGGTGATAGCGAGATTATGGCTAGGGGCATTAGGGTGAGAGTTATCGGAGAGGGGGAGCGGTTTGATGAAGAGCTGCAAGAATTAATTCAGAAGGTTGAGGAAAGAACTGCAGGCAATTCTAATTTTACTTTTAATTTCTGCATGGCTTATGGGGGCAGGCAGGAAATTGTTAGCGCGTGCAAAAAGCTGGTTGAAAGCGGGGAAGAAATAAGCGAGGAAAACCTGAAGAAGAATTTGTGGCTTTCCAGCGAGCCTGAGCTGGTTATCCGGACTGGGGGCGAGAAAAGAACGAGCAATTTCTTAATATGGCAGTCAGCTTATTCTGAATGGATTTTCTTAGACAAGATGTGGCCAGAGTTTGAAAGAGAAGACTTAATAATCTGTGTTGATGAGTTTAAGAAAAGGGAGAGGAGATTTGGGAGATAAAAAGGTTTAAGTTAAATTCTGCAAAAATGAGCAGTTAAGTGCTCCCCTGACCTGACATTAACTTTTTAAAGATAAAAATAGTATAATAATAAGGTGATACTTCAATTAAGATTGAAGTCTAAATAGCATTTAAAAAGAGGTTAAAGATATTGAGATTATGAAAAAACAGAATATAATTGTTATATCGATTATCTTATTAGCCGTAATAATCATTGGAGCAGTTTATCTATTAAATTCTAATCCTCAAAATGATTCTGGGATAGTTAATTGTAATGATAACTACAATTGTTTATATCAACAAATTGAACAAGGAAATTCTGCTAAAGTAATTATTGAAGAAGACATTAACTCACTTAGTTTAATTGAAAAAAGTTCAATAGAGATTAAGCCATTAGGCAACAATTATGAAATTAATATGATGGTTTTAGATTTAAAACCAATTAATCAGAATACTGGAATCAAATCAATTGCGGGGGCTCTTTCAGAGTCATGTCCTCAGATAGCAAATCAATTAGATAAAATAGAGGGTAAAAATGCAATTTGTGTTGCTAAAACAATTGATGAAATAAAAGAACTTGTGAATATTGGTTTAACTGAAGATTCTATATCTAAATATTCTTGTTCAGGAAATTTGATTAATTCCATTAAAGAGATATGTGTAAATGATGATTTTCCACATTTTCCACCAGGAGTTAAGAAACCTGCAATATATCTTTATCCTTTAATGGATTCTAAGATTCAAGTTAAAGTAGATGTAAATGGAAGAATAACTAAAGATATTCCAGATTACAATAACGGATGGGATGTTTTTGTAACCAAAGAAGGTATAATAGATAATAAGTATGACTACTTATTTTATGAAGCAGAACTTAATAAATTAAACTTACCAAATGAAGGATGGGTTGTTAAATATTCGGATTTAGAGAATTGGTTTAGTAATAATCTGCCTAAATTAGGGTTGAATGAAAAAGAAACAAACCAATTCAAAGAGTATTGGCTAAATGAGTTACCAAAATCAGATTATTATGAAATAAAACTGCTTGATGACAAATTCCTTAAAGAAAATATGAATCTAGGGATTAGTCCTACTCCAGATACATTAATCAGGGTTGAATTTTACTTTAAACCAACAAATTCAATTAAGGAAATTAATGAACCGGTTATAGTTACACCTATTAGAGAAGGATTTACAGCAGTTGAATGGGGTGGAATTTTAGATAATTAAAATACTCATAAATGAATTTACTCAGTTAAGTGCCCCCCAATTTTTCTCAAAAATAGCCAGTTACACGCCCCCCCAAAACACATAGTTCAATGCTCCCCTGACATCAGCGTCGATAAGACTTTGGAGACTTGAACCTAAGTTACACGCCCCCACGAGATGTTTAACCTTAGAGATACAGTTAAGATTATAAACAGCATTTTTCTTAGTCATTTATGGCAGAATTTTTTAAAAAGAAGCTGAATAATGGACTGACTGTATTATTTGAGCCTCGGAAACTTGATGTTGTGTCTGTATCTGCGAGTGTGAATTGGGGGGCTGCGTTTGAACCTGGGCATTCTAAGGGAATCTCTCATTTTATTGAGCATTTAATGTTTAAGGGAACTAAAACCAGAGACCAGGAAGAAATTGCGCGAGAGATTGAGAAAAAAGGAGGGATACTGAATGCTTATACTTCTGAAGAGGTAACTAGCTATTGGTGCAAACTGCCCAGCAAGCATGTGTCTAGCGGTATTGAGATTGCATCTGATTTGATTTTAAACCCGAGGTTTGATAGTGAAGAATTTGAGAAAGAAAAACAGGTGATTATTGAGGAGATTAAGATGTATCATGACAACCCCCGATACTATGTTATGGATAAGATTAAGGGGCTTTTGTATAAAAAACCATTTGGCATGTCTATTGCGGGGAAAGCGGAAATTGTAAGGGGGCTTACTATGGAGAGAGTTATTGATTTGTTTAAATCTAAGTACACTTCTGACTCGATGATTCTTAGTGTTGTGGGAAATGCAGACTTTGATGAAATATGCAAGAAAGCTGAGAAGATTTTTCCGAAAACTCAGAGAAAGATTATTGAACACGCGCCTGTTAGGATGAATTCTCAGGAATCTGAGTCTAGGGCAGGGATAGACCAAACTCATTTTGTATTTGGATTTCATGCTCCTTCTTTAAAAGACAGGGAGAGATATGCTTATGAAGTTATGGCTGCTTATCTCTTTGCTGGGATGTCTTCTAGGCTCTGGCAGGAGATTAGAGAGAAGAGGGGGCTTGTGTATTCAATTAATGGTGATTTTGATTTGGGCTCTAGATACGGGTACTGCGCGATTTATGCTGGCACTAGAAAAGAAAAAGTGAGAGAGATTAAACAAATTATTCTTGAAGAGATTAAAAAATTGAAAGAAGTTAGCGCGAGAGATATTGAGGAGTGCAAGGAGCAGGTAATTGGGGTAAAAAAGATTGCAGAAGAGGATTCTAGCAGCGCAATGAATTCCATAATGCTGGAAGAGGTTGCAGGGGGAGCTGAGGAGTATTATAAACACGAAGAAAATATTATTGGGGTTGGTCCGGATGAGATTAGAAAGCTTGCATGCCTCAAGAATTACTCTAGTTTTGCGCTTGTTCCGAAGTGAGTTTGGGCTGCATTCATCTTGATAAGTTATTTAAACATGCTTCCTGTGTTTTTTTCATGAGAATTGTCAAATTAAATGAATGTGCGGATAAAGTGCTGTTTGAGATTGACAGATTTAGGAGCAATGAGCGGGGAAAGCTGATAAATTTGAATTTGATAGATGTTTCAGAGTCTGCTGATTTTGGCGGGAGAAATATAATTCTTGGAAACTCTGAGAAAACAAAGGATTCTTTGAAAGAATTTGCAAAACATTTCTATGGTTTAAGAAAGTCTATATGCTTGATAATGTTCAATAAGAATTTTGACATTGAATTCTTTGAAAATGCTGTTTTGTCTGGTTTTTCTAAGGAGAGTGTTCTTCTTGTGGGGGCTGAGAATCTTTCTGGGACAGAGATTAGTTTTCTTTCTGAAAATAAGATTAGAAGAGTGAATCTTGGTGTTTTTTTAGAAGACATTTTTGATGCCTGTGATGTTGTTATGGAGTTTTCTTCTGGAAAACAGCTGTTTCTTTTGTTTGATTTCTCTGTTCTTGATAGTGTCTCTCCGGGCGGGCTTTCTATGGGGCAGGTAGTTTATATTCTCTCAAGAATGGGCCTGATGAAGAATCTGGATTGTGTTTATTTTTCTGGTGTTCTTGAAGAGAAGAAGCTTGCTAAACTTGTGAGCGAGGTATTGTAGTTATTTTTTCTTATCTTTTTTGTGTTCTTTTTTGATTATAGACAGAATCTCCTCTACTTTTTTGCTTAGGTCCAGGACATTGTTGTCTATTCTCTTTATCCTCCTTATCAGAAGGTAGCTGGCAATTGCCTGGGCTATCTTGTAGAATAGATAAATCACTAAAATGCCTCCGAGAAGCTGAATTAATGGGAAGACTTTATCCCAGAGCGAGGAGAATATCTGGCTTGTTAGTTCTGAAGCACTTTCTGTGATTGTTTCAGAGATATTCTGGGATGATGTTATCATCAGGGGTTCGAGGAACATCAGACAGCTTGGGGAAGAAGTTTTATATATGTTTTGATTCTCTTGTTTTGATGATTAGATGTTTTATTGCAGTTGATTTGTCTTTAGAGGCTGTTAAGGAAATTGAAGGGGCGCAGAGGGAGCTTTCTAAAAAGAAGACCTGGCAGGGCAAGATTACAGAGCCTGCAAACTTGCACCTAACACTCAAGTTTCTTGGAGAGATTGAGGAAGAGCGGGTGGAAGAGGTGAGAAGGAGGCTGAGGGAGATTAAATTTCCCAAGTTTTCGTGCTATATTGGGAATCTGGGTGTTTTTACTCCAAACAATATTAAGATTGTGTGGGCTCATATAATTGGCAATGAGGTTCTGGGGCTGCAGAAGTGGGTTGACGAGTCTCTCTGGGATATGTTTCCAAAGGAGAAGAGGTTTATGTCACATCTTACTATTGCCCGAGTTAAGATGGTTAAGGATAAAAAACTTTTTTTGCAAGAACTTGAGAAGGTTAAGACTCAGAATCTGAAGTTTCCTGTTAAAAATTTTTATTTGATTAAGAGCGAGTTAAGAGAGAAGGGGCCTGTTTATACTACTTTAGAAAAATTTGAGCTGAAATAGAAAGAAAAGTATAAATAGTTGTCTATTCTAGTGATTTTATGGTATCTGACGTTGCATATCATCTTAGAGAGTTGGATGCATTGGGGGATAGATGGGGAATATGTTTCAGAGAGGGTTCTTCCTGTTTTTTACAGAGCCATTGATTTGATATTAGATTCTAATGATGGAGGAATGAACAATTCTTTTTTGCGTGCAATGATTGGGAGAGTAAGGAATTTAGAAAGATATTTAAGGGGCGAGCCGTGCGCAGAGTGAAATAGAAATATAGATAATAAAGATTCTTGATGTTTAAATAATTATTGTTTTTCTTAATATTCTTTCTAGAACGAGATTGCTTATATATCCTGGAAGACTTGAGATATTTTAATGAATGAAGAGATTGATTTACAAAAATTAGTTGAGGATTGCGCTAATGGGGATTTTGGAGTGAATAAGCTCGGCGAGAGACCTTCTAGAATTACTGTTTATGGCGGGAATGGGGAGATGAGGCAGGTGTTTTGCACTGCTCTTAAGGTTAAATTGAAATATAATGCTAGTGTTGGGGAGAGTGATTCTTGTGTTCCGGGAGTTTATGGAATTAATCTTGGTGAGATGGCTCGTTCTCAGGCAGAGGCTAGAAGAAGAGAGGCGGAGAGAGGGTTTGCCTAGTCCAGCAGTTGTTTGAAGCTTTCTGATTTTTTTCCTATTGAGTGATTTAGCTCTTCTGCACCTGCATTGATTATGCTTTTTATGCTTCCATACTCTTTTAATAATTTTTTAGCTGTTTTTGCCCCTATTCCTGGAAAGCCTTCAAGAATGAATTGTTTCTGCTCTTCTGCGTTTCTTGTTATTCTTTTTGCTCTTAGATTTTCTGAATCTTCTTTTGGCTTTTTTGCTAAAACAACCAGGAATTTAGCTGTGTCTGCATAGTTTTTTGTGAAGATTATTGGAACCTGGTATTTTAGAATGATATTTAGAATGAAGCCGCGGATAGCATTTGGATTCATTCCATTCTCTTTTTCATATTCTTTGTCATTATAGAGCTCTTGATTCTCTATGCCTTCAATTATTAATAATCTTGATTCGTACTGTTGCATATTCATAAGCTGCTCGGATAATCTTTTGCTTACCATGCTTGATAGAAAATCTTGGATAGTTTTTCTCTCTATAGCTATATTGTTCACTAGAAAATCTGCAACTTCTAACTGTTCAAAATTTACCTGAATATTGTGGGAAACTAGCTCTGAGATAACTAGCGAGTTTTTCTCCCTGTTGTCTGCAACTATTCTCAGTTTTTCCTGTTCTGGATTTTCATGAAACTCTGTCTCTTTTTTGAATATGTTTATTATTTCCCTCATTTTTATTATAAATAACTGATTTGGATTATTTTTTCTTTTTGAACAGGGAAGAGAGGAGGAATGCTAGGAATACTATAATCATTGCAAGGATAATTGCGTAAGGGAAACTTGGATTGTATATTTCGGGATTATTCCCCCCAATCTGCTTTCTAATGAACCACAACTCATCAACTATTAGTGCGATGGCTATTGAGCAGAGGGCAAGATATGCTCTTTCATACTTTCCTACAAATAGCATGAAGAGAACCGTGACTATCAAAAGCAAAAGGCCATAATCAAAATGATGCAATTCGAGCCCAAGAATTTTGGGATTCGGGTCAAAGATATATGCTATGGAAAACCTCACTATTAAAATTGTTGCTATTAGGACTAACATAAAGAAGAGGAGTTTATGCTTCATTTCAAATTTACCAACCTCTTTTGCTATTTTCATCTTAAAATAATTTTTCCTGATTATTTGGTTTTAAAATGTCTTTGTTTTTAAACTCTTCTTTTAGGCTTGAAATTGCGCTGTGCATTTTCTTTTCTTTGCTGAATGCTGCCCAGTAGTATGCTTCGTCTCTTGTTGCTTTTGTTATGAGCATTATTAACTTGCCTTCCATGAGCCTTGCTGTTCTTCCTGCCCTCTGAATTTTTCTTATCTCACTCGGGACTGGCTCGTAGAATATAACTGCATTAACTTCTGGAATATCGAGGCCTTCTTCTCCGATGCTTGAGGCGCAGAGTATGTTTACTTGCCCGAGAGTGAATTCCCGGATTATCTCGCGCTGCTCTCTTTGAGATAAACCAGTTATTTCTCCTTTTTTGTTTGTTTTTATTGCCTGGCCTACGAAAATTTTTGCATTTATTTTTGGAATTTCATTCAGGGTTTTTGAGATTTTTAATAAAGTTTCTCTGAATTGGGCAAAAACAATTATTTTTAATCTGGGATTTTGGGAGAGTTCTTCTTGAATTATCTCTTTTAGTTTAATCAGTTTTGGATGCTCTATTTTCTTTGAGATTAGTTCCTGGGTTTTTATGCAAGCTTGAGAGAATTCTGGAGAAGCTACTAGACGCTGAACTGCTTTTGACTCTTTCTTAGCTGCTTGGTCGTACAGGCTTTGCAGATATGCATTGAAACTTGAGAGGGTTTGGGTTTCTAAAAGTTCAAGTGCGTGCTGTAATTTTATTGCTATTGCGCAGGCGCTTGCTCCGAGGAGAAGATTAAAGTGTTTGTTTCCAGAGGCAATTGAGCGCATAATCTTGTGCTGGCATTCAAGAAGGAACTTTTTTGTGGGTGGCATGAATAGAAGTTTTCTTGATTTTAGCTCGAGAACTTTTTTATCGTGAACTTTTTTAAGAAGAACTCTTATTTCATCAAATTGTGGAGGGAAATCTAACTTGACTATCTCGAATGTCAGCTCTTGGAGATATTCTTTTACATCTTCACTCTCTCTTGTGCGAATTTCAACTGCTTCTATTCCTAAATTCTCAAGAATCTGTTTTATTTTTGCTTTTTCAGAGCCAGGACTTGCAGTTAACCCCAGAACGTGCGGGTGTTTTGCCTGCTCTTTGTATTTTTTTGCTACATATGTATAGGCATAGTTCTTCATGCAACGATGGCATTCGTCTTCAATCAATAAAGAGACATTTTCTAGTGAGTAGAGATTGTTTTTTACATCATTTCCTATGCAATTGTGATTTATTATAGAATTTGCTATAAAATTGTGGTGTTTTTCTATGGTTAAATCATAAACTTTTTTATCTTCAACTATCTCCTGCTTTTCTTTAATTTTTACCCATCTTATTGGGAGACCAAGAAGCTCTTTTAACTTTAAGGCGTCTTTTCCTTCTAGATTTTTTGATAGTTTCTTTAAGTTGTCTAAAGATAAGCAGGAAAATTTGTAGTAGTCTGCTTTACTGTTATTTGCCTTACGAATCTTTTTCATTAATTCTGGAATAGGCAGTATTTCTTTTGAGCGAGTATTGGGTTTTTTAGTATTTTTCAAAGTTTCTTTTAAAATCCGGCATTTTTGCTCATTTGGGCATATCTCTAAAAACTTCTCGAGATTTCTTCTTCCGCAAAATCTAAATGTAAATATTTCAGATTCTCTTATCTCTCTTCCTTGGATAATTCCTTTGTTCTTTCTTTTTTCTATGTTGCCAACTATGCCCATCATTAGAAAAAGCCATTTCAAATCTTGTATAAATCTTTCACTTACACTCGATATAGAAACTCCATATTTTGAGGCATTACCATCAGTATCGAAAATCCCTTTGATAAAACCCTTTGCTACTTCTGTGCCTGAAAAGAATAAAAATGAAGGAACCCTAATTATTCCTGACTTATTTCCTGCGGGAATTCCTAAAGAAATAAGAGTTGATGCAAGTGCGGAATTATATGCTACTAATCCTTTAATCTTGTCTTTTTTCATTTCAACCCCAAAAATATTTTTTATAGACTCTTTAAAATAACTTGATACTGATTCTCTGTCCAAATCTGAAAAAATGACTTCCCCTCCATGACTTTTTCTATTCCCAATGTGTCCGTCTCCTAACATTGCTCCGATAATGTAAGCTAATTTTGGCGTTATTTGTTCAGGGATTCTTACTGGGCTGCTTCTTCCGCACGCATCTGTAAGGCTCAGGGCATCATAATTAAAGTCTACCTCTTTTGATAATTCTAGAAATAACTTTGCGGGCATGAAGTTATAAAGATATCTTGAATATTTCGAAGTTTTTATTTTTCTTTCTTTTAACTTTTCAATCAGCCTTTTTATAAGCAATTTATCTGCTATCTTTAAACTGGCATTATTTGACAAAATTTGTAGCAGACTAACAGGCTTTTTTTCTAAGTTTATCTCTTTTGCAGATGCGATATATTCATTTTCTTTTAGTTGAGAAGCTTCTTTCCAGCTCATTTCTCCAATTGGATTAATTGTAAGAAGGGGGTGATCTCTTGTGCAAAGAAGATTATTGCCTATTTCGGTTCTTATTTTTATTAGTCCATTTCCAGAAAGTTTCCATGCTTTTGAAGCATTCAAGAATTTTATTGCTTTTCCATCAAATCCCAGTATCTTTTCGTTAATATCTGCAATCTCTCCTTTCGTGCAATTATACTCCTTTTTTCCAAATTTGAACTTCTTAAAGAAGTCTGAAATTTTTATTGGTCCTTCTTCTGTAAAGATTAAAGTTTCCCCGTCTATGCACTGTGGAGTGCTGAAGATGATGTCTGCGTTCTGCCATAATTTTTTTCTTTTGCCTGCATCTGTTTTTCCTGTGAATAATTCCATGGTTGCCCATAGTTCTGGGAGGTGTTTTTTAAAATACTCTAGGTGTTGTTCTGTCAGGGGGCGTGTTGGAGCAAGGAATAGAACTTTTTCCTCTGGGAATTTCTTCATTCTCTCTATTGTGAGCATTAGTGCAATCAGAGTCTTGCCTATGCCTGTTGGAAGCACTACTAGGCAGGATTTTTCCCTGCATGTTTCAAGAATTTCCTGCTGATATTTTCTGGGGGTGATATTCAGGAGCATGAGATGAAAAATACTTGCAAATATATAAAGCTATGGCAGAAAAATTTGAAAACATATCAAACGCTGAATGGCAATAAAAATTATCTTGATGATCATGGTTAATGGGGTGGGTTGTTATAGGGGCTGGAGGTTTATTGAAGAGATTTTGAGACATATTAATCCTCTAACTTCTGCTGGAATAAACTATAATTATCTGTTATCTTGATAATGGGATGTTGAACATTAATCGCTGGTTAGACGAGTTATAGTTCGATGCAGAGATACAACTATACTAGCAGGAATATGTATCCTAATCCTAGGAGGGAGATTATTGCCAGAATAAACCATAGGAGGAGATTTCCAAAGAAGATTTTTGTTCCGTCAATCTGGCCTAGTGGAATCATGTTAAAACAGGCAAATAGTATTGCGTATCTGCTGAGGTCTGGAAGATTGAGGAGATAGGCCAGGATTGCCAGGATAAAACATGCAAATATTCCTGCAGAGGTTATCCATGCCAGGTCTGAGTCTGTCATTTCAGAGTATCTGTAGATTCCGTGCTTTTTTGCTATTTTGGCCTTTGACGCAATTATTTCTGTCTGGGTTGTTGCCAGCCAGGGAACGCGTCCGAGAGTTAGGATAATCAGGAAGAATGGGAAAAGCAATCCAAT
>JAHIEM010000031.1 GCA_018901625.1 Nanobdellota archaeon | reverse complement strand
TGTATCAACTTTAATTCTATTTGTTTTAGAGCTGACATTTCTCAGATAGTCTGAGACAACAAACCAGTAATCTAAATAGTCTCCATTATAATCACTAAGATTCAAGTTAGTTTTGCATTCCTGATTATTTCCAGAAGTGCAATTTAACTCTTCACTTTCATTTCCATGATATATGAAAATGCTTTTTAGATTGTCTTCAGAGTATTTTATGTAAAACTCTGAACCATTAACTATCTCTCCCCTTCTCGGCTCTGTTTTTATTATCTTTGGCAATCTAGAATCAATAGAGAAAACCGCGCTTTCTTGTCTCGAGTTGCCAAACTCATCAGTGGCTCTAACAGTCAAATTATGAATTCCATCGCTGAAAGTTAGCTTTTTGGAATACTCTTTGCAGTTTCTGCATAATGTCTTGAACCTTGGCTTCAAATCAGAATAGTCAATATATTCCATAGCAGAAACAGCGCTACTCGTGCCCACATTCAATAAAATCTGTTTTTTAGGATACAATGTCTCCTCAGGCAGGTTTATATTCAAGATAAATCCAGAGCTAGAATTCACAGAAAAGCTCCAGTTTCCAGAGAATAAATTCCCAGCATTATCCTGCCCTTCTAATTCAACTAAATGCTCTCCCTCAGACAGATTAACAGAATTATAGCTCACTCTGACTTTGCTAGAAGTTATATCTTGTTTTGTTATGTTTCTAGCAATATTATCTAATTTGAAGACTATGCTGCCCTTGTTTACTCCAGAATTGCTCCCATAAATCTCATTTATAACAGCAGAGATTATTGGGTTGTTATCATTAATTACTGCGCCCTCAGCAGGAATCAAATTCTCTAGTCTAGGATTTGTCAAATCAACATAAATTGTTTTGCTCTGTTCCTGTTCAATCCCGCAGGATGTATTGCTCCAGTAAGTTAGCTTTAATATGCCTGCTGTTTCCGGAGGGGGATTTGGTATATCTGTCAAGTTGAATTGTGAAGCATATAAATGGTTTCCTGTCCCATCCCATCTGTAAAACTTCTGAGAAGCATCAGAATTATCAAGTGTAAATACTGGCTCTGAAACATACCAATTGCCTAATCCATCAGGAGAAACAGGAGTTATTGTTAGAATTGTTCTTTTAACAATATACTGGCTATTCCAGCTCCCATAATTCAAATCTCCAGCTATGTCCCTAACAACAAATCTCCACGACAAATTCTGCCCCCCTATTCCATTAACAAGAGCAGAATAAACTGTCCCAAGATTGGTTATTGTTTTATTTCCATAATTAGTCTCAACAAGCACTTCTTGCACACTTCCAGTAATATTCGCGCTTACTGTGATATTATCAGTTTCATAAGCGCAACTAGGAGAAGCAGGCAAGCTAGTTATGCTTATCGGGATAACTAGAGTTATATTATTCCCGATTTTACTAAAATAATCAGAGTTTATCTTAACTCTAAACCTTGTTGAGTAAATCCCTTCAGGAAAATTTGAAGAATTTAATGTAACATTGTAAGACAAAGCACCTCCAGACCCATACCCATAGCCATAACCCCAATTATAAATACTTCCAGAATAATTCCCGCTTAAATTCCCTTCATCAAAATTAGAGCCAGTTAGCTGAGACACGCCTATTCCAGAACATCCAGAAATAACTGTTCCATCAGCATAAAACATGCAGTTCACATTTTGCGGCCCTATTAATTCAAAATATAAATAATCAATAGGCAGTCTATCATTCTCAAGCTCAATAGACATAATAAAACTAACTGTCTCTCCAACACTTGCTTTTGCTGAACTTGAGTTTATAGAAATAGTGAAAGCTTGCGCAGGTCCGCTAAACACAAGAAGTCCTAAGATTACGCAAGTAACTCCGAAAGATAATACTCCCACACCCCTTTTCATATCCAGAAGATATTCATGCGTTATTTAAACCTTGTTTACTACTAATGCTAGATGAAAACCTAGCAACCCTTCTTGAAGGTAATTTTCATATTTTCAAGATCAATATTCTCACTGATTAAACTCATATTTCCAGACTTAATAAGAATAATCACTGCCTCTTCACTAACTTCCTG
>JAHIEM010000030.1 GCA_018901625.1 Nanobdellota archaeon | reverse complement strand
TCTTCCTTCAGGGGTTTTTTTGTGGATTTAGCACCTATCTCTGCTTTAGAAGGAATTTTATTTTTCAAAATTATTTTGTCAAGAATTGAAGCAATTTCTTTTAGTTTCTCATTGCTGGCTTTTTCTCCGGCATATGTCAGCGCAGTCATCAATCTACAGAATTCTGCGCACTCCTTATTGTTTAGACTGCTGAATTCTTCAATAAGCTCTGAGCACTCTTTTGAGCACTCCAGCCCAAATGCTTCTTTAAAGAATTCTTTTGACAATTCATCTATCTTGTCTAACACTTCTTCTGGACTCTGAGAGATGTCTATTTTCCTGAGTTTTCTTCTGTAAAAATTGTTTCGGCTGTCTTTTCTTTTGGCGAGGGCTTTTTTCAGCTTTGATTCGTATATAATCAGGATAATGACTATTACTGCCAGCGCCAGCACGGCTAAGATAATTATTACCTCTTTTGCAACTGCCATGCTTTATACTGGAAAAGTTGATATAAAAATCTTGCTATGATGCGATACTGTATACTAATCATCAGTTCCCTCGTTAGCCAAATATCTCGCCAGTTTTAACAACTTGTTTCTTCCCAGATTCAGATTTATCCCAGCCATTTCAGCAGGAGTTTTTCCTTTTAGTTGTTGGTTAGGATTAATAAAATTGTGAATAACTCTTCTCAAATCCATAAAACATCTTGCGCCTTCAAAACTCCCAAAACCACTTCTGATATTTTTTATCCTGTCGCTTGTTTTTCCATTGTATCTTTCAATTGGGTTATTGTTATGTTCAAGATTATATTTTTTGCATGCAATTGGAACTCCAAAAGACAAATTTGCGATTCTATAAAAATTTCTGCTGAAAGCAGATTTATAATTTGCAAATTTGTCACATACAAATTTTATTAAATCTCTGTCCTCAACCTTCTTATTCTTCTCCTGATTAAACTTTTCAATTATCTGTTCATAACAGGATTCTTTTATCTGCTTCAGGAATTCATAGCATTTCTGTTTTGTTCTTTTCTCGACGAATAAATGGGCTAAAACATAATTTGTTTCGCTGTCAATGGCATTCAGGTCATAATCATCTTTCTTCCTTACCTTAACATATTTTTCATCATAATGGACGCTTCCTTTTATTTCTGGCTTAACAATTTTATGTATCCTATTTTAAAAAAACAGAATACTTTTTTGTCCAGTCTGAAACTGTTTTTCTTGTAACTTTAACTCCCTCATGTTGCCATAAATAATCTTGAACCTGAAAAAGAGATAATCCTTCATTATGCAGATGAATAGATTTAACAATTATTTTTTTGTTATGCCTCATTCTTTCAAATCCATCTTTTTTTACAAACCATTTTTTGCAATTCTTACATGAAAACTTTTGTTTTTTCTCAGCAGAATTGTATCTTACTCCTTGCTTTAGAATTTTATTGCTTTTGCAAAAAGGACATTTCATATTATCACCTCCTTGCATAGAAAGAGGAGATAATTGTATATAAATCTATCTGACGTTAACTATACAGTATCCTATGATGCCAGAAAAGTAAACTGCGCCTCTCAAGAACGCGGTTCTTGATGACTGTCAAAGTTCATAGAACTTTGAAGCTTTATGGCTTCAGAAATCTATGATTTCTGACACATGGAAAATCCTCATGCCCTTTATTTTAGTTCGGATTTTCCGGGTGCAAGAAAATTCATAGCGAGAATTTTCTGCACAGAAAATCTTACGATTTTCTTGTGTTCAAGAACCTCGTGTTCTTGACATGTGGTGGCACTTGTTTTTTTGATATCAGGGGCAGGGGGGTAATGATATTTTTTCCAGAGAAAGCCAGGAAAAAAGAGATTAGACAAAGGAAGATAATGCCTATAGGAGTTGCCCGAAGGGCATTAACCTGTAATTTAATCGTAATTCACCAGCCTATAGCAAAATAGCAGTTGTGCTACACTTTTCCAGAGCCTCGGCAGAAAGTAACAGCTTAGCTTTCTGAAGTTCTTTTTAACTATAAAGTGAACCTAAAAGTATAAATACTTAATAGTTCTATTAGAACTATAATGAAAATCGTAGAATTTCATAAGGATACTGAACTAAAAGTGAAGAACATAAAGGG
>JAHIEM010000029.1 GCA_018901625.1 Nanobdellota archaeon | reverse complement strand
TTTAGTTCCTAGAAGGCAAGTTAATTTCTATACTTAATGCCCAGTCTGCACTATTAGATTTCTCAGAATCAGAAGACTATGATAAATGTTGTTATAATGAATTAGACTTACTATTAAGAAACCCTCTTCTGATTAACTCAAGCATACTCTATGAAAGATTGCGCCCATATCTTGCAAAGTATATAAAGAAAGAATTTAAATAATCCTGAAAATTAAAGGAAGCATGGCAAAACAAGAAAAAATTAGCTTAAGTGAATTAAAGCCAAAAATAGCTAAAATCCTCAGAAAAAATGGGATAAAAAAGGCAGGGATATTTGGGAGTTTCACAAGAAACGAGCAGAAAAAGGGGAGTGATGTTGACATTTTAATTGAATTCAGAGGAAGTCTATTAAAACTAATCAGAATTGAAAGAGAGCTGGAAAATAAGATAAAAATAAAAGTTGACTTGCTGACCTATAATGGAATTAACCCGTTATTAAAAGAGAGGATACTCCAAGAAGAAGAGAGGATAATATGAATAAAGATTCAGCAGTATTTATTAAGCACATCTTAGAAAGTATAGAAAACATAGAAGAATTCATGTCAGGAGTCTCAGAAAAGGAATTCATCAAAAACAAAGAAAAACAAAGCGCAGTTATAAGGCAAATTGAAATAATTGGGGAAGCAGTTAAGAATCTGCCAAAAGAATTCACTGATAAACACCCCACTCTGCCCTGGAGAGATATCGCAGGAATGAGAGACAAGGTAATTCACAATTATTTTGGGGTAGATTTAATTGTAATTTTAAAGACAATTCAGGAAGACATTCCAAATCTCAAGAAGAAAATATTAAAAATCAAAGAAGAGCTATAATTTAAGCATGACAAAACAAGAAAACAGGCAAGAAGCAAAGAAAATAACATTTAATGTTTCTAAAGAAAACAGCTTCTCAGAATGGTACTCAGAGATAGTTGAAAAAGCAGAGATAACTGACCTAAGATATAATGTAAAAGGATTTGTTGTAATACGCCCATGGGGAGCAATGCTGATAGAAAACATGTATAAGATATACGAGAAAGAACTTCAAAAAACAGGGCACATGCCAACATTCTTCCCGACAGTTATTCCAGAAGAGAACTTCAAGAAAGAAGCAGGGCACGTAGAAGGTTTTACACCCCAGGTTTTCTGGCTAAAAGAAATTGGAGAAGAAAAACTCGCCCTTCGCCCAACATCAGAAACAGCATTCTATCAATTATACAGCTCATGGATAAGAGGATTAGCTGATTTGCCTCTAAAACTATACCAAAGAGCAAATGTATTCAGGCTGGAAACAAAGGCAACAAGACCCTTAATCAGAGCCCGCGAGTTCTTATGGATAGAAGCCCATGATGCATTTTCTAGTAAAGAAGAAGCTGAAGAGCAGGTGCAGGAAGATATAGCAATGACTGAAAAAATAATGCACCAAAAGTTTCTAGTTCCTTTCTTGCCTATGAAACGCCCAGAATGGGACAAGTTCCCAGGAGCAGAATACACAATTGGCTCAGACACAATAATGCCTGATGGAAAAATAATCCAGCAGCCATCCACGCACCTGCTGGGCCAGCACTTCTCAAAAGCATTTGACATAAGATTTCAGGATGAAAAAGGAGAGTCCCAATATGTCTGGCAAACCTGCTACGGCCCTGCAATCTCAAGAATCCTGGCAAGTGTAATCTCAATGCACGGGGATGATTCAGGATTAGTTCTTCCTTTCTCAATATCCCCAATCCAGGTAGTTATTATCCCGATATTTAATGAAAAAAACTCAAAAAAAGTTCTGGGAGAAGCAGAAAAAATAGAAAAAGAATTAGAAAAAGCAGGAATTGAAGCCAAGATTGACTCGCGAGAATCCAGGCCAGGTGAAAAATTCTTTTTCTGGGAAATGAAAGGTGTCCCTTTAAGAATAGAGCTCGGAGAAAAAGAAATCAATAATCACGAACTAACTCTCTATTCAAGAGATAATAAGGAAAAATTAAAGATTAAAAACAAAAACTTAGCAGAAGAAATTAAAAAGCAAGGCATGAAACTTGATGCAAGATTATTAGAAAGAGCAGACAAGAAGTTTAAAGATTCAATAGCAAACTGCAAAACAAAGCAGGAAGTGTCAAAAGCGCTTGAAAACAAAAAAATTGCAAGATTCTCTTTCTGTTCAGTGAAAAAAGATGGGGAAGAATGCGCAGGTTTCATAGAAAAAGAGCTCCAGGCAAGAGTTATGGGAACAAGACACGATAAAAAAGAAAAAGCAGAAGGAAAGTGCATAATCTGCAATAAGAAAGCAGGCGAGATTGTTTATGCTGCAAGAAGTTATTGATTCTCAAAAACAAATATATCTTGCACAATAATTAATCTTATAAATCTTAAGTCTATCAAGCTATATGGCTGATAACCTTCTTGCTAAAAAACTCGACATCGCAGTTATGTTCTCGTGTAGAACTTCTGTTGAGGGCATTTCAGCAGATATTGAAGGCATTGCTATCAGAGAAAGCCATCCATAACCCTTCCAAAGTGCTTTGAGCTAGTCTTAAACTTTGTTCGCTCTTCTTCAGAAATAATAGAATTAGCAAAAAGAGAAGACGCTAGTGGAAGAACAGGATCAAGCATTTGGCACTATCACTTTCACGGATTGAAAGAACATCAAAGAAAATGGGCTTACGCGCTTCAAAAAGAATTTCACCTAGAAAAAGATAGTGCCTGGCGCTACGGGCAAAGAATAATCGGAGATATGATTGCAGATGATACTTATAAAAAAACAGAGAACCCAGGATTGCTAATTGATTAATTCTAAGCACAATAAAAATCAAAAAACAAACATTTAAATATGCTAATGCATCAACTGATACATCAGAAAATGGAGCTTCTAACAAAAAACAAAGAGTGCATAATAAGCAGAGCACCAAGGCTGGATACTGTGCTAATGGTAGAGGAATTTATAGAAAAAAATAGCGGGGAATACACCCAGATAGAGTTATTCAGAAATCTCCCAAAGAAAATGATGTGGAATACCTTCAGGATAATACTCGCCTACCTAGAAAAAAACAACAAAATAATAATTAACAAAGATGGGACAATAACCTGGATATGGAATCCAAAACTTGTTGAAAAATACCTCAAAAGGAAGGATTTAGAAGTAAAGATAAAATGATATCTATTACATACGGAGATGAAAGAATAAAAAAGAGCATAGAAGAGCTGGAAAGCAAAGACCCAGAAATCTACAGGCACGTTATGAATGCATTTCTTAATATTCGAGAAGATACAGCTTGTGGAATAAAAATACCCCAAAGATTAATTCCAAAAGAATGGATAAAAAGATTTTCAATAAATAATCTCTACAAGTACAACCTTCCCAATGCATGGAGGTTATTTTACAGTTTATCAGGCAGCAGGATAGAAATTATCGCAATTATTCTTGGCTGCTTCAACCATAAAGACTACGAACGGATTTTCAGCTACTGATTCTCAGCAAAACATTGAGCAGCAATCAGTGGAAATAAAATAGTAGCATCTCCAAAAACCTTGACTGATTCAGCATTCTTAGTAATTTTCCCCCAAGAAACAGCCTCATCAGGCATAGCCCCAGAATCACTCCCGTCATATTCAGCAGAAGTGTTTATATAAACAGCATAATCACAGCCATTTCTCAGCATATTCGCGTTTAATATAGAATGTTTTATAACTCCAGCTCCCAAGATTATTGCTCCAGTCTTCTTTTTCCCGATTGTGGTATTATTAAACCATACAACATCAGGCATAATATCCAGCTTAAAATCAGGATGCTTAAATGAAAAAAAGTATAAATTATCTCCAATAGCCCCATCCGTAATTGCAGGACAATAAACAGGAATCTTGTTCTTATAGCAGTGGTAATAAATTGATTTCTTATCATTAATCTTCTCTCCAAGTTTCCATATCAGTTCAGATGAAGTTATTGTCTTCTTCTCAGAATAAAGTTCCTCAAGAATCTGCTGTAAAAACTCCTCAAACTTCACATAATTATTATTTGAAATAAACACATTCCCTGCTCTATTTATCCCTTTATCACGCAATTCTTTTCCAGAAGCTGAAAAACTTCCAATCTTAAAATCCCCCAGACACTTGATAATATCCTCCTCTATTCCCCCAGCAGTAGACACTATCACATCTATCATCTTGTTTTCAGCAAGATAGCGAAAAATATCTCTTAATCCCGAAGTTACAAGATTAGAAGTATATCCTAAATAAATAAATGCTTTTCCTTTCCTCATCTTATTAACTATCTCCATAGCCCGAGATAGTTGCGTGGCCTGGAATCCAGTACTAGCAAAAGAATCAATTATTTTCACGTAATCAGCGCCAGAATCAAAATCATACCCCTCAACCCTCAATCCACTAGCCTCTTCGCTTTTCCTGAAAACATTCTCTGTCAAGAAACCTCTGGCTATGTCTTCGGGCGTCGGTTTCTTGATCGCCCTAAAAATCGCATCAGACGATTTTTTTGGTTTCAATATTTTTTCCTTATCAATCTTATTTTTTATCATTTTAATAGAAAAGAAATCTGCGATTAAGAAATTTACAGCTTAGGTAAATGGTCTGTTAATCCCATATAGACAAGCATATTCTGCCCTATATAAATCTTTATTAGTCATGAATATTTCAGAAGCTAATGATTCAATTTAGAGAATCTGCAAACATTGAAATAGCATATTGGGATAACACCCTTCATGCATGGTATCATTCAAGAGACTCTCAAAAAGAGCAAGAAATCACTATTCAGCTTAACAGCGACATCATTCCTGCACTGGATTCTCTTGCTCAGGAACTATTCAGCAGAAAAGTCTACCCGCTCTTCCAGATAAGAGGAGTAAGAGATGGATTCTTTCCTCTAAGTCATTATGAAACAGAATACTTCAGCGCAAGGTTCGAAGAACTAGAAGGCAGAGCTAGTGGGAAAAAAGCTGAAGAAATACTGAAAGAAATAGAAAAAGAGAGCTCCCGGATTTATGAACATGTCTCTCCCAGGTAATCTGTAAATCTTTATTAATCCCCGCATGAAAAACACAAAACGGCTTTGCACAATAACTAGACCACTTTTTGTGCAAGAGAATACGAGAGTTTGCACAAAAACCTACAAAAAGATAAATGTTTAAATAGATGGGAAAATCTGCTTCTGAATAGCTTAGAAAATGAACAACCCAGCCTGTAAAGGGCGAGGTATCACTAAATAAAAAATGTTAAAACAAATCAGTCCAAGGTTGGGAAGATTCAATGTAGTGAGCAACAGCTTCACTAGTTGTATTTCCAACGCTTCTAAAGAATTTTCCTGGACTCCAGAAATGCCCTTTGGTGAAATAATTTCTCAACCAGGGATGTTTCTGCATCAATTTGAAAGCACTGTACCCCTTGAACAATTGCAGTGCTTTGCTAACACTCATAGTTGTTGGCATTTCAACAAACAAATGGATATGGTCAACAGCAATATGCAGCTCATAAATTTTAAATCCATTCTTGAAAGCGGCTTGCCTAATAAAAAACTCACAATCCATCCTAACCCCATAGAAATTCATGGGGTCTCTCGCATACTTGCACTTCCAAACAAAGTGGAAGGCATTCTGCCCAAAGGCATGTTTAAAACTTTTCAAATCCATTTTATATCTCCTCAGAATATAGCTCATGCTAAATCTGTTAGTTTAGTTTCTGGGACTCAACAGAGCCTCAGTCATATTAGCAGAAATCACAAATTAAAGTTTACGGAGGGTCGCATTCCTCCCATGTTTGAAAACATGGGTACCCTGCGACAGATGTAATGGAAAACAAAAATTGAGACTTATGACGGAGTAACCCAAATTCAAACTAATAAAGGAATAAAACTAACTTTTTTAAATATTTATGAAGCATTAGAACAAAAGAATCCAAGAAATGTTTTTCTAAATGGACAACTATATATTGAAAATTCCTTAGATACAATAATTTCTATGTATTTTGGTCATGACAATAGTATTCGTCATTCTTCTATTCTCAAATTCCTTAAATCAAGACATTGTGACTTCTTTTCAAAAATTAAATTCTTATCTATGCTAATCAACACATACAAACCCAATAAAGAAGGAAAACAAGAAGTAGTATCTTTCATTGAAAATAAGAAGGTAATCTCAAGCTTACAGACTATTGGAGCTGTTAGAAATTCTTTTCAACATAATCTCATTTTTGAGGAAGCGTTTAAAAATGCCATTAAGGATGGAAGAACTTTCGAGCTAATAGATAAGAAGTTAGATGTATGTGGTAGTTTAGACGATTTAGTTAAGATGTTTAAAGAAGAAGTTGTTTTACTTACTGGAGAATTGGATAAGGTAATTATGAAAGAATTTGCCACTCAAAAAATTGATATAGAAACTTTTAAAAAAGCCATTACAAACCAGGAACTTGACAAGAAAGAGGAAATTAACTAAAAGGACCTACTTTACAACAATACTTCCTTTAATCAAAAATAGTGAAATACTTTTTGTGCAAGAATCCTTAGAGAGTTGCACAAGAAGGAACAGCATCTTCAATTCCAAGTATGTTTATATTAAACTCCACAGGTATCTCGCTAGAAAATTCTGTAAAATCTCCATCATTAGAAAATATATAAACGTCTGAATGATGAATCTTCTTGATTTCTATAGCTTGACCCAATAGTCTTCTATCAGTCTCCTCTGGGAGGTCATTTGGTCTCTGGCTTATCTTTGCCTGTTTTTGTCGAGGAGTCATATCACTAATCTTTAATTTAGTGAGGTTTTGTAGCTTAACGGGAAATTTTAAATAAAATTGGTCTATCGCTGCCAAGTTTAAGTGATATTCTTGAATGTTTTCAGATAAATCTTCTTTTATGCCATAACTTAAAATAAACTTTCCAATTGACTTTTTTGCCTGCCCAAATATTCTAAGTGATTCATATGGTTTGTAAAGCCGAGTAACGCAGAAGTTTTTGATTTCCCAGAAAAGTATTCCATCATCTTTTAATTCAGAGATAATCAAATCAGAAATAACAAATTTACATTGGAAATTATTGTTAGTTAAAGTATTGATTTTATTTACTACTTTTTCTAGTTCATCTCGATATATTCTTGGTTGAACATAAGCCAAAGTCCGATAAATACAAATGTTTGTATCAAGAAGAATTAGACTTTCTTTTTTCATTTTCAGGTTATCTAATTAAAAAACAGATTCAAAGACTCCATACTTTTCAGAAGAGATATTAATAAAATTAAATAACTCTTTTGAATCTTTTAATAAAGTTTTTATCTTAGGCTCAACCCCTTCCTCGTTCGATAAGCGAATAATTTCCCCCCAAATATTAATATAACTTTCAGATTTTTTAATCAAGACGCCCCTTATTACGGGGTCTATATTTATATTTGAGAAAAGGACTTCTAAGAGATTATTAATGTAATCAAAGCATGCCAAGATGGCTGCCCTGCAGGGTTCATTAATATCTTCGATATTACCTAAATCCCTCGTTCTGTTTGTAAGGATAATCCGCAAGTTGTCTATATTAGTTTTAATTCTTGCTTCATAGTCTTGAGGTTTCTCATTAACTGATTTTAATAAATAATTGATATAGCAATATCTCCCAAGAGCCGTGGCGTTAACTCCATACATTTCTACGACTTTATCTAGTTTTTTCCTTATTTCTTCAACTTTCTCTTTATTTGAGGATATTAACATTTGCCCACTCTCAGACAATGTCCAGGTATCTTCTTTCCAATTGTCATAGACCTTCTCTTCCATAACAACTAGACCCCTATTACAGAAATCCTTTAGTAAACCATCCATATCCTTAGAAAATGGCCCATAAGGCATCTTTATGAACTCAAAGGGAATTATTGTTTTTTCCTCCGCAAAAGTCAAGAAAGAAAGTTTATGGATTTGAGTAGTATTCAGTCTCTTGAAACTAAGAAGGGCGGCAAGGAATAAATCCTTATTCTCAATGGTCTTTAAGTTATATTCACTAAAGAAATCATTAAACAAGAATTTTGACAGCATTTTACCTAATTTACAAGACTAGCTAAACGCTCCAAAACCTCCTTTTCATTATAATATAATGATTTTCTGGGTTAATAATTCTTTCGCTTTTCATTAAATTCTTGAAATTCATACCTATTTAAACATATCAGATTTAATATAGTTTGTTATACTTCACAAGATACTTTTTGTGCAAGAATTACTTATTGTGCAAAGCCCACAAAACCAAAAGATTTTTATACCATGTAACTATTAAGAAATAGTAATAAAATGGCACAAAATATAAGAAAATTGGGATTAGCAGGAAAAGTCTTAGTATCAGCTCTTGCTCTTTTTTCAGTGAGATGCGATACTTTTAGCTGGAAGTATAATCAAGGCAGACTCACTCCAGGAAGAGCATTTTCTCTTCTTCCAAAAGCAAATGGCTCTACAACATTTCCAACACTAATCAGGCCATGTCAAAAGAAATGCCATGAAGAGATTGACTGGACAATATCTATTTTAGATTATGAATCAAAATTTGGAAAATACAGCGCAACACCAGATAATTTAAGTTTTATAAGTGGAAATTTATCTGTGCCTTCAAAAGTCTGTATGATAGAAGGAGATTGTGATAAGCCTTCAATTACCACCCCAGGAATGCAAATCAGGGAAAAATACAGAATGCAGAGATTATTAGGTTTAGATAAAATGCCTGATTATTCTGACCCAAATAATAATCTGCTTAAGTGATTAGATGTAATTATAAAGTAGTTACAATAACAAGGTTTAAAAACTCATTTCTAATAAGTTAAACATGATAGCTGAAAATCCTAAATATAGACTAAGACAACCAAGAGAAGAGCCTGTTTTGGAAGCAGTTGGAAATTATGTTCGATTGCTTTCATCTCCAGAATATTCTCGTTTACCAGTTCCAAGATTAAAAGAGCTTTTTCCAACACTACAAGAGTCTGATTCTCTAGAAAGAAGAGAAGCAATAAATGAAATTACTACTGGTTTTCTAAGATATGTTATCAGTTTTGCAAAGCGATTTGCAAAAATTCTTCCCAAATCTATTACTCTTGCAGAACTTATCTCTGAAGGAAATATCCTTCTCTTAAATGCAATAGAGGATTTTGACCATTCACGAGGAAATTTAGCAGATTATATCCAAGGAAGATTAAACAATGGATTTAAAAGATTTATTCACAAAGAGACATGTGCACAGCGCAATGAGGCTCCTTATTCCCGCAAAGAGCATAAAACAAGCCGGCTGCCGAGACGTCCAATTCAGGCCCATGCCTGGGTAAATGTCTGGGGCCATAGAAAATTTGAGGATATTAGAAGTAATGTATCTGATCCTTCAAATTTTCAGACACCACAAGAACAAGCAGATGAATTATTATCTTTCCTACCTTATAGTGAAAGAGAGTTGGTTTTCGATAAGTATGGGCTAGAAATTGGTTTTAAGCCATTAATAAGACGGCACCATACACACTACAGAACTCTAACAAAAAGACTAAAAAGAAGTATGAAAATACTAAGAAAAAAAGCAGCAGTTTGTTAATTCAAATAACTATAAATAAATATAAACCTAAAATAATATAAACCTAAAATAATATAAATTAACATGAAAAAACCAACTTTAACAGGAATTGTTGCAGGAGTTTTAGCTGGAGTTTTAAGTTTCGGAGGATGTGAAGAAAAAACACAAAAAAAGCCTTATCAACCCATTTATCAAACAGCGAGTACCCAAGCTGCTATTAGAACTCAATTCTCATTCAGAACAAATCAAAGACCTAAAGAAGTTGCAATAATTGATAAAAATGGTAACATTATCTCTAAAGTAATTGAAGATTACAAACCAAAAGGAAACCTCACAACAAGAGAATATCTCTCCGGAGGGTATTACAGAGGAACTTATTTAGATTATGTAATAACTGAGATGTCTGGAGAAATAAATTCTAGCCGAAAAGGAGTTAATTTAAGAATTACTCCTTCAAAGGGTGCACCATATACTGAACCAATTCAAGCAAATGAATTAACTGACAAGAAAATCTTCCAAAAAGCAAAATTTTCAATTGATAAATTTTCTAATTAAACAAGATTTTGTATATCCCTAGTATTATAACCTCTCAAAAAGATATTTTACAGGTAGTTTCTGAGCCTCCGTCAAAAATAGTCTGCAATGAACAACAT
>JAHIEM010000028.1 GCA_018901625.1 Nanobdellota archaeon | reverse complement strand
AGTTTTATTAGTTATTTTACTTGCAAGTTTTTCTTCAGCAGGAATATTAAAAGTAACAGAAGAGCATCCATTTTTAGTTAATGGAGAGTGGGTTCCTGCTAAGAATTTAAATGAAGGTGATTTGCTTAAGACTGCTGATGGAAAATCAGCGAGGATAAAGAGCATTAAGTGGGTTCCTGATTTTGTTGAAGTGTTTAATTTAGAAGCTGGTTATTTTCATAATTTTATTTTAGGTGATGGGCTGGTTGTGCATAATAGCAATTTGATTCCGCCTGCGCATGCAGAAAAAGTGACTCTAAATTATAGGGGTGTTCCTTCGCGTTCTGAAATAATTGCAACTGATTTGTTTTCTAAAAATAATATAGCTAAGATTGTTACTACTGAATTGGAATTGGAGGATGGTTTGAAAGGATTTAAAATAGTTGTTTATAAGGATCCTGTGACAGGAGAATTATCGGGAGTTTTCTTTCCAGGAAAGCCAGGGTACTTTGTTCCTCATCATCCAGACATGGCAGTATATCTGCTTAATCAAAAAGGAATTTGTCCAACATCTGTCTGCCGGTGCTATCATGAAGGATTCGATGCAACTAACCTGGTTCTTGTTAAACATGTTGCAGATGGGAAATGGCAGGAATTTTTTGGTGAACTTAATCGTGTTCAAAGACCTTATATTGCTGATTTTATGGGTCTTCAGGGACAGATGGATAAATCAGGAAAAATTATTTTTGAGTTTGACAGCTATATTACAGACTGGCAAGTGCGAGATCCAAGTTATCTCAGACTTATTCCAAAGGGATTTGCGGACGAGGCTGTTTCGTGGGTTAGTCAAAGATTGCCCCCTGGCAGTTTTACTTTTAAAGAGAATCCTAATTATAATACTCTAAGTGGAAAGCCGCCTAAAATTCCTGTGTGGGAGTGATGATTCATATCCATCAAGCAAACTGATTAGTGAGGGCAAATTTCTTTTAGTTTGGAAATCTCCTAGAGCCTTGTCTAGTTCTGATAAAACTTGTCTCATTGTTTCTTGACTTATTTGTTTAACTTGCGAAAGATTTTTTTTAGCTTGCGCTGCGCCTTGGGATAGGATTCTTGCTGATTCTCTATAATGATTAATTTCTGCAGGAGTTGCTAGATGTTCTTCATTTGCTGAATCTGCAATCTCTCTCATTCCTTGCGCATATGCTTGCAGTTCTTGAACATACATTTCAGGAGGAGTTCCCTGCTCTTTTTTCCAGCTCCAACTGAATGCGCTTCTTTGAATAAATAATCTTAATTCATCAGGGGTTGTTATCTGAACAGTGTAAAATTCCATTTTGGTATTTTTAATCTCCTTATTTCTGATTTTTCTGAGTCATATAATATGAATTGGCGCGTTGTTTTAAGCGAGCCAGGGCTTATTATTGCTCTTGTTCTTTCTGGCAATGTAAATCTTGAAGCTCTTTGAGTTATTATATTTTTTGATTTCTCTGACTGCATAAAACAATGAGGAACATGAGTGTGGCCTATGAAACAGACTTGCGTATCAGGATATCTTGAGCTTAGATATTCGAATGTTCCGAAAGCCATTTCAGGAGTTTCAATGTAATCCCAGGATATTGGAGGGATTGTGTGGCTGAATAATGCCTTTCCAGATACTGCGACTTTTGCAAGAGCATTGAGATAACTAAAAAATTCTCCTGCATCGTGATGGTAAGCATGGTCTTCATGATTTCCGCTAACAAGAGCATATCCTTTTTCTCTAGCCAGAGTCATGCATTCTTTATCTCCATCGAAGTTACCGCTATATACCAGGTCTCCGCAGATATATGTTTGTTTAGGTGGAATTCCAATTTTATCAAGTTCTTCTGCTAATTTTTCCAGTTTTCTAATATCTCCATGGATATCTGAACATACTGCTATTACCATCTATCTTGTTATTCTTTTGGATTTTTAAACCTTTCTATTATAACTACTATGGAGTTACTAATAAAATAAAGAAATATATTTAACGGAGTTGTATTCTATGTGTTTAATGAGAAAGAGGAGATTATTTTTAATAGGAATTTTATTTGCATTAATCTTATTATCAGCAGCTGCTAATGCAGGAATGTTAAAAGTAACAGAAGAGCATCCATTTTTAGTTAATGGAGATTGGGTTCCTGCTAAGAACTTAAATGAAGGTGATTTGCTGAAAACTGCTGATGGGAAATCAGCGAGGATAAAGAGCATTAAGTTGGTTCCTGATTTTGTTGAAGTGTTTAATTTAGAAGCTGGTTATTTTCATAATTTTATTTTAAGTGATGGGCTGGTTGTTCATAACAGCAATAAACCAATACTTCCTGAAACAAAGGTTGTTGTGCGAATGCAAAGCCCTACGAGTGAGATGATAATATCTAGTCTTAAAAAAGGAGAAATAGTCAGGTCAGATGTTTCTTCAGTTAGGACGAGGGATTTTACCGAAACATTTTATTCTGTGGAGCGAGGGAGATTTTCAGCATCTATTTATTTTATCCGTAGTGGTGATCCAAACAAAGGTACGGGATTGATAAATTTAAGAACACTGGTGAGAGAGGCTCAAGATATTGCGAAGTCTATGGGATTTAAGGATATTGATGTTTACGGGATAGAGCTTCAGAATATAAAACTTAAATGCTTCTTGGTTAACAGGGCAGGATTTCGTAATGTTAAGCGTTATTCTGAACTTCCGAGAGCTTTTACAGACCCGGAAATTATCCGCCAAACTTTGATAAGTCAGCCATCTTTAGAGGCTTGCTTGAAGAGAACATTAAATGTTAATGTGCCAATTGAGCTTAGACTTCAAAAATCTTGACCCTCCTTGTTTAAACATGGAGTTGCGTTGGATTTTTGACAGTGCTCAAGAACCGCACGGCGTTTTTGTGGACTTTAGTCCACGGTTCTTGAGACAGTAATGTTTTTCTGCCTTAAAAACCAACTAAACAAATGTGCTGTAGGAAAAACTGCATGGCTAAGATTATCCAAAACTTCTTCCTGCCTGTTTTTCATTGATAAAACTATTTTCTCCCAGTCTTGATCCTTATTTCTGGTTTTTTCAGGCATCCAATAACAGCCTATTATTTCTTTGTATGGAATATTTTGCGCTTCCTGGGCTGCGGAATGAACTACTGCTTTATTTGTAAAGTGATACTGGCTTCCATCTGAAGCATTTATTAGCGCAACACAGAACTCATCTGGTGGCAAAGCAAGGGCGCATTGATGCTCAAGAGAAATAGAAGGAACATGCCTTTGCCATCTTTTAAATTGGATTCTTATCATTTCTTCATAAGTTCTTTTTATCATTTTATCCATTCATTAAAGTGTTCTTTTAGTCCTTCTGCAATTTCGCTTAGGGGAGGGATGTAATGCTCCTGGTCAAGCCATACTATCTTTTGAGGTTTTTTTAGGGAGTCTATAAATTTCTGCGTATTTTTTGGAGGGACTATATTGTCAAATTTTCCATTAATCATCAGTAAACTTGATTGGGGGGTGTTATCTGCATAATTGCACGGCTCAACTTGTTTTAGGGCTTTTCTAAGAGTTTTATATCCAACTTTCTGATTTCTTAGTTCTTGGGCGAGATCCCAAGTTATTGGGCTTGTTAAAATTATGTCTGCTAAATTCCCCCCGCCGCAGATAGCAACTCCTTTATCAATCTGCCTGCCTCTTCCCATGCACAACATTGTTGAAATAGCTCCAAGAGAGAATCCAAACAATCCTATGCTGTGATATCTGCTTCTGAAGAGAGAAGATAGCTGATTCACCTCAGAGTAGATTTGTTCAATTCCTCTTTTTATTTTTTCTGGGCTTACATCTCTTGGATAACAGTGTTCTGCTCCATCAAAAGCTCGTTCTCCATGCAGGGGGAGGTCAATGTGCGCAGTTGAGATTCCAATACTATTTAAAAAATCTCCGATATACAACAAGCATTCTTTTTTCATGGTATATCCATGAAGCACGATTACTAATGAATCTGCTGATTTTATTGGCTTATGGATAACTCTAATTGTATCTGAATTTGAATTTCCGGTTCTAACTTGACTTTGAAGTTCAAATGAGTCTGTTAATTTATATTCTTGATTTGTCATATCAATTCTATTTTTCTCTCATTTTTAAACCTTTCTTTATAACTACTATTTAGTGATATCTTAAACTGAGAAATGCTTATTATCCTGCCGGGGTTATTCAGTTTATGAAAAGAGGAATATTATTTTTTTATTTTTTTTGCTTCAGCAGGAATATTAAAAGTAACAGAAGAGCATCCATTTTTAGTTAATGGAGAGTGGGTTCCTGCTAAGAATTTAAATGAAGGTGATTTGCTTAAGACTGCTGATGGGAAATCAGCGAGGATAAAGAGCATTAAGTGGGTTCCTGATTTTGTTGAAGTGTTTAATTTAGAAGCTGGTTATTTTCATAATT
>JAHIEM010000027.1 GCA_018901625.1 Nanobdellota archaeon | reverse complement strand
ATCATATTAATCAAAAGAGGAAAGATGGAAAAAGATATTCTTGATGAGTGCTATGAAGAAGCAACTCGCGTTCTAGAGAGAAATATCTTTCCTGGAGGTTTCTTTGCTTCTCCAGGATATCATGCTATATGGGCACGGGACAGCATGATTACTTCGCTAGGAGGAAGTTTAATTCTGAAGTTCCAGAAACAATTTAAAGATTCTCTCATTACACTTGCTGAGCATCAGAGCAAGCTGGGGCAGATTCCTAATGCCATTCTCGGACATAGAGGCCGGAAAAAGCAGGTTGATTTTCTTTCTATAGATTCAACTTTATGGTTCGTTATAGGTGAATATGTCTACTGGAAAAGGTTTGGAAGTGAATTATTTGGGAAGCACGCTGGAAATATAAAAAGAGCAGCCAAGTGGCTTGCTTATCAGGATTTTTCAGAAAAGGGCATGCTAGTTCAGCTTCCAACTACAGATTGGCAGGATGCATTTCCCCATAGATACGGGCATACAATAAATACACAAGCCCTGTATTATAAAGTTTTAAACTTAATCGGAGAAAAAGAAAAAGCAGAGAAACTGAAAAAAACTGTAAATGAAACTGATGATTTAAAACTCTGGAATGGAAGTTTTTATCTGCCGTGGAGATGGAAGAATCACGGAAAATACAAAGAAAAAGGGGAGTGGTTTGATTCGCTTGGAAATTTGCTTGCGATTGTCTTTGAGCTGGCTGATAATAACCGGGCGGAAAAAATTCTGGCCCATATTAAAAAGAATAAGATAAACTTTCCTTTCCCGATAAAGTCCATATATCCTCCGATAAAGCAAGGAAGCAATGACTGGCAGGATTATTTTAATGATTGCAATGCAAAAACTCCTTATCACTATTCAAACGCAGGGGTTTGGACTTATATCGGTGGCTTTTATATTCTTGCCCTGATAAAGCTGGAAAAAATTGAAGAAGCAAAGTGTGAATTGACAAGGCTGGCTGAAGCAAATTTGATGAGCCAATTCAGTGAGTGGATTGATGGAGAAACTGGAAAACCAAATGGTGGGGGAAATCAGGCGTGGAATGCGGGAATGTATATTCTAGCCTATGAATCATTTAAAAAAGGAAAAGTGCTGTTATAAAAATGATTAAGGTAAAAAAAGAGAAGGTGCTGATAACTCCCAAGATGATTAAGCCATCGCTTCCCGGACTTGAAGTTTTAGGAACATTTAATCCCGGAGCTACAAGGCTTCCTAACGGAGACATAGTTCTTTATGTGAGAGTCATGGAGAAACTTGTTAAGTCTGAAGATCAAAAGTATGTTTATTCTCCAAGAATGATAGGAGAAAATGATTACAGGATGAAGCTTGACAGGTTTGATAAGAAAACAGTTGAAAAAGAATCTGAACTTGATTTTGTTTTTAAAGACGGGAGAAAAAGACTGACTTTTATATCTCATTTCAGGAGGGTTGTTCTGGATAAAAGCGGGTTCATAATAAAGTCGATAGACAGCAAGCCAAGCTTTTACGGGATGAAGTGGGATGGTGAGCTGGGTGTGGAAGACCCAAGAATCACTAAAATAAATGATTTATATGTCATGACTTACGTTACTCTTTCGCTGGAGGAGAATATCTCAACAAGTTACGCTATTTCAAATGACTGCCTCACTTGGTATAGAAGAGGAATAATTTTTGGAGAGCAGGAGAAGGATGTTGTGATATTTCCTGAGATGATTAACAATCTGTATGTTGCTTTTGACAGGCCGGAAGGAACTTTTCAGTTTTCACTTCCGCATATATGGATTTCGTATTCAGAGAACCTTGAGTTTTGGGGTGGGCCCAAATCAATAGCAATCTCAAAAGAAGGAGATTGGGATTACAGCAGAAACGGGGCTGGGCCTCCGCCAATAAAGACAAAGGATGGCTGGCTTTTTCTTTATCATGTTGGGGCTGAATATGAGAGTGTTAGAAATTTATTTGAAGGAAAAAAGATAATTGAAGGTCTGACTAATGAGGCTGGGAAGAAATATATTTATTCTGTTGGGGCTGCGCTTTTTGATTTGAAGAATCCTTCGAAAGTAATTGCAAGAGCCCATAGTCCTGTTCTGATTCCGGACAGGTCTTACGAAAAGGGAACTTTTGAAAACAAGAGTGTTGTATTCCCTACAGGAATGATGCTTGACGAGAATGGCAGAGATATTCTTATTTTTTCTGGAGGGGGAGATGTTGTTGTCTCAGTGAAAAAAGTTGCATTAAAAGACATCTTAGATTCTATGAAGAAAGTTTAATATAAGTATCCGCATGACTGGCTGTGGAAAAAGTTAATGATAATCAAAAAATCTGAAGTTGCAAAGCAGCTTCTACCACCTTTAGGTTGTATTTTATTTTTCTGACATCATCAATTTAATTATCTTAGAAGCAGTTAGCGTTTAATGGGTTTTATTTACATGAGGGGATAATAATTTAGTCATAAGTTCAGCTTTTCCCGGATAACATCAAGCATTTTTTTTGAAGTAACTTTATAATCAAAATTTTGAACCGCATGCTCTCTTGCTGCTTTTCCCATCTCTATTCTTAATTTTTCATCAGTTAAAAGCATCAGAGTATATTTTCTTAAATCTTCAATATCTGCCCTGTATCCGAAAGTTTTTGGCTTGTTAAATTTTATTATCTGTTTTGAGGAAAAACCCATTGAAGGATGAGCCCATTCTTCATTCAGAACAATTTCTTCTGCAACTTTTGCTAAAAATCCAGTTTTACCATGAATAATTGTTTCAGCAGGACCCCCGGCATTTATTGAAATCACTGGCTTTCCGCAAGACATTGCTTCTACTTGTATCATCCCAAATCCTTCGATTCTTGATGGGGCTGCATAAATATCGCAGGCATCTAAAATATCTGCTATAAATTCAGGAGAAAAAAAATCATCAATAAAAATAACTTTGTGCTTGATTCCAAGTTCATCAAGCAATTGCTCTTCTTTTTCTCTCCATTCTGTTGCATTTTCACTTGGCCATGCTTTACAAACATAAGTCCAATCTTTAAATTCTTTATTTATTTCTGCTAAAGCTTTAAACATTTCCTGAGCACCTTTTGATGTAACTTCTCCGCCAATTGTTAAAATCATAACCTCGTTGTCTTTTACTCCAAGCATTCTTCTTAATGCTATTCTTTTTTCTATATCTTCCCCTGGTTTGAACAACTCTGTGTCAATCCCTATGTGCATTGGAATTATTTTGCTTCCATCTACACCATCTCTTTCATAAATGCTCTTTACCCAAGAACTTGTTGTAAACATTAATTTCAATCTGTTAAACTCATTCTGATAATTTGCCACCCACCCGTCCGCATTAAACCAAGGAATTGGAGTTACTCCAAATTTGAAAGGTTCTTGGATTATATCTGGAACATTTCCCCAAAACCCAATGCCTATTGCAACATCTGGTTTAAAATGCCTTAAGTAAAATTCTTTTTGGATGCTATCATTAAAATGACAGGGTATTGCATCTACTCCGTGGTGTTGCAATCCCTTAAGAAGATAATATCCCTGCAAACTTTGTCCGTCTGATTCTACTGGATATGGAAATAAAACCAGGGCTTTCATTTTAGATTATTGTTCATTTTAGCAATTTAAATGCCTCTTTTTTTCCGCAGCATTTTTCTTCAAAACTTCCTTTGTCAAAACCATAAATCTCCTGAATAATTAATTTTTTTCTTGAATAAATGCTCTTATCCAGATTTATAAGATTATCTGCACTGGAGTTGACATTACAAAATTCTCCGTGTTCTACATAAGAAAAGAAAAAGGCTTTTTTTGCTTTTAATTCTCCTGATTCCAGCATCCCTTTCACTGCATTATGAATCTGCGTATGCCTTATATGCCCATACTCTCCATTCTTTCCGTGAGTAAAAATAAAATCATAATCTTTATCAGCAAATTTTTTCACTCTTTCTATTATTTCTTTTGCACTTATTTCTTTGTAATCCCCTTCTTCTGAATCATCTAAATCTGAAATAAAACCCTTGGCATTTAAAATCCTGCAAACTTTAAAAAACTTTTCACTTCTTTCCGCGTCCTTTTTTCTGCATAGGCTGATTATTTCCGCCTTCCAATTTTTTTCAATAACGCAGTTTTTTATCAAACTTCCACCCATCCAGACTGTTTCGTCATCCGGATGAGCAACAACCACCAAGACTTTTTCCATGGAGTTTAACGTTTAGGGAAGTATAAAAATATATTCAATTGTCGAGATGTTAAGTAATTCAACAAAAAGATAAGCTTTATTAATCTCTATCTCCTGATAACATCAAGAGAGGTTAAAATGTTTGATGTAATAACTTTTGGAAGCGGCGTGGTTGATATTTTCGTATTCAGTGAAGCAAGAGGGATAGAAAATTTCGTATGCTACAAGGAGGGAAGCAAGATTCTTGTTAATAATCTTAGGTTTGATGTTGGCGGGGGAGGAACCAACACTGCTGTTGCTTTTTCCCGCTTTGGATTAAAGACAGGATATATCGGGAAGGTAGGAAATGATGAAAACGGAAAAAAGATTCTTAGCATGCTGAAAAAAGAAAAAATTAGTTTTCTCGGAAAGCAGGAAAAAGATTTAACAGGATGCTCAATAATTCTTGACAGCAAGGGAAATGACAGAACAATTCTTGCATACAAGGGGATAAATGATGGGATAAAATTTTCTGATTTAAAAATAAGGGAAATTAAAACGAGGTGGATTTATTATTCTGCTCTTCTTGGAGAGAGCTTCAAGACACAGAAGAAACTCGCCGAGATGCTTGTTAAGAGGGGAGTCAAACTTGCTTTTAATCCGAGCCCCTATCTTATAAAGAAAGAAAATATTCTTCCTCTTCTGAAGCTTGCAGCAGTTCTCGTTTTAAACAAAGAGGAAGCGGGCATGTTAACAAAAGAAAGTGATTTGCTTTTAGGATTGCATAAACTGGGGCCCGAGATAGTTGTGATAACTGATAAAGATAAAACTATCTGGTGTTATGATGGAGAAAAAAAGTACTCAATCCGGCCTCACTCTAATAAAAAAGTAGTTGAGAGAACGGGGGCGGGAGATGCGTTTGCTTCGGGTTTTGTTGCAGGAATTATTACTGGAAAGAGCATTGAAGAAAGTTTAGAGCTTGGATTGAAAGAGAGCGAGTCTGTATTAGGATATTTTGGAGCTAAAGAGAAATTGCTGAGGATGAGATTAAAATGAAACCCCCACTAAACAAAATAACAAAAAATGGAAAGGCATTCTTCCTGGCTTACGACCAGGGATTAGAGCACGGTCCTGAAGACTTTAATGAAAAAAATGTTAATCCAGAATATATCCTTGACATAGCCAAGAGAGGAAAATTTACTGGAATAATTTTCCAAAAAGGAATAGCTGAAAAATACAACAAAGAGATAAAAAAAGCTAAAGTTCAATTAATCATTAAATTAAATGGAAAAACAAACTTAGTTAAAGGTGACCCGATTTCGAAGCAACTTTGCACTGTTAAAGAAGCAATAAAGCTTGGGGCTTCTGCTGTTGGTTATACTATTTACATTGGAAGCATTCATGAAGATTATATGTTTCAAGAATTTGAAAAAATTCAAAGAGAAGCTCATTCTAAAGGACTTCCGGTTATAGCATGGATTTATCCTAGGGGAAAAGGCATAAAAGGAAAATCAAAAAAAGAATTATTAGCTTACTCAGCAAGAGTTGGGCTTGAAATAGGCGCAGATATAATCAAAATCCAGTATAACGGGAACAAAAAAGATTTAAAATGGGCTGTCAAGTCAGCAGGAAAGACAATGGTGGTTATTGCGGGCGGGATGAAAACAAATGAAAAAGATTTGTTAAGGCAAGTTAAAGATATTATGAACTCGGGGAGTATTGGACTTGCAATAGGAAGAAACATATGGCAGAGCAAAAATCCCCTGAAAATTTCTGAGAAAATCAGGAGGATTATCTTTAAATGATATTTGCAATAAACTTTAAGACTTATAAGCAAGGAAAGGATGTTTTGAAACTAGCCAGGGAGATAGAGAAATGCAATATGAATGCGATTGTGGGTGTTCAGGCAACAGATATTAAAGAGGTTTCAGAAAATACCCGACTAAAAGTCTACTCTCAGCATGTTGATTACTTTAAGAAAGGAAGAGAGACTGGTTTTGTTATTCCGGAAGCTGTAAAGAAAGACGGAGGAGTTGGCACTTTCCTTAATCACTCGGAACACAAACTTTCATTTTCTGTTTTAAAGAAGACAGTTGAAAGATGCAAGAAGATTCATCTGAAAACTCTTGTGTTCGCTTCTTCGCTGAAAGAAGCAAAGAAGATTGAGAAGTTACATCCTGATTATCTTGCTTTTGAACCTCCTGAGCTAGTTGCTGGAAAGATTTCTGTGGCAGAAGCAAAGCCTGAATTGATTGCTAAACTTGGAAAAACACTCAGGATGAAATTCTTAGTTGGCGCGGGAATACACTCTGAGAAAGATATTGAGACAACAGCCAGGTTAGGGGGCGGGGGTGTTGTTATTTCTTCTGCTATAACTACTTCAAGAAATCCGAGAAAGAAGCTGAAAGATTTACAGGCCTGCTGTCCATCCGCCATCCACAATTAATTCTTCCCCTGTGATGTAAGATGCTGCGTCTGAAGCCAGGAAAACTGCCGGGCCGGCAATATCAATGGGCTGTCCAGTTCTTCTGAGAGGCACTTTAGATACCATGCCTTCTTTTGTATTTTTGTCTTTTAGAATATCCTGGGTCATTGCTGTTTCTATAATTCCGGGATGAATAGAATTAACTCTGATTCCTTTGGGCCCGAATTCCACAGCAAGAGATTTTGTCAGAAGCCTTACTCCGCCCTTGCTTGCGCAATAAGCAGCAGCCATTGGATAGCCTGACATTCCTGCAACAGAAGATATGTTTATTATACTCGCGCCTTTTTTCATGTATTTCAGCGCTGCCTGGGAACATAAAAAGTAGCCTCTCAAATTGATGTTTAGTGTTTTATCCCAGTTTTCCTGGCTAAAATCAAGAGTTGGCTGAGTAATAAAGACCCCCGCATTATTCACTAGAATGTCAATTTTCTTGAAATTTTTAATGGTTTCTTGAATAAGGATTTCTATATCTTTTTTGCTTGTAACATCTGTCTTTACGTAGATTGACTTTCTTTTCAGCGCTTTAATCTTTTTTACTGTCTCATCTCCAGGGATTATATCAGAAACAACAACATCTGCTCCCTGTCTTGCGAGTTCAATTGCAATTGCCTGCCCGATACCTCGTGCAGAACCTGTAACAATTGCAACTTTATTTATTAGGCTAAACATTTTACCTCTTTTCTTAATTGAGATAGTGGTGTATTTGTATTTAAACTTTTGCATGCTCGAATCAAAAACTATTTAAGCATGCAAAAACTCACTGAAACATGAAAGAGGTGAAAAGGCCGTGGGGGGTGTTTAAGCAATTTTTTCTTAATAAGAAATGCACTGTTAAATTGATTGAAGTAAATCCTTATCAGGAATTAAGCCTGCAAAAGCATGGAAAAAGGGAGGAGAACTGGTACTTTTTGAGTTCAGGGGTTGTTCAGCTGGGAAGCAGAAAGTTTAAAGTAAATAAAAACCAACCAGTTGTAGTCAAGAAAAATATGCTTCATAGAGTTATAGCGGGAAAACATAAAGTTGAGTTTCTTGAAATTTCACTTGGGAATTTCAGCGAGAGTGATGAAATAAGGATAGAGGATAAATATGGCAGGAAATAAAGAGGTAATTGCTGTTGATCTTGGGGGCACGAATCTTAGGGTTGCTCTTGTTAGAAATAATAGGATTCTAAAATACATAAAAAAGAAGACTCCAAAAGAAAAAAATATTCTTATTAAGGAGATGGAAGATTCTATCTCAGAGATTATCACAAAAAATGTAAAAGGCATTGGTGTGGGCTCTCCTGGACCATTGAAAGATGGCATAATAAAAAATCCCCCAAATATTGCATTGAGAAATTATAATCTTGAAAAAGAATTAAAAAATAAATTTAAGAAAAAAGCAGTTATTATGAATGATGTTCATTGTGTGGCGCTTGCTGAACTAAAACTAGGATGCAAAAAAAATAATTTTATTGTGATTGGACTTGGAACTGGTGTTGGTGGGGGGATAATCATAAACGGAGAATTATACCTTGGAGAGGGCTTTGCAGGAGAATTAGGAGGTATTATCCTTGACAATGGGAAATCTTTTGAGAAATTATGGCAAGAATCGAGAGAGATGATGGAAAAAAATCTTGGCAAAGAAATACTTGTCAAGGATTTAATTAAAATGAATAGTCCTGAATCTAATCTTATTCTTGAACATATGATTAATTATCTTGGGCAGGGAATTGCTTCTTTGATAAACGTTTTTGATCCTGAAATTGTTATTTTGAATGGCGGGCTGAAAGAAGCAGGGGAAGCGCTTCTTAAAAGGATAAGGCAAGAAGTAAAAAAATATTCTGTTTTGCCAAAAGAAACACCAATTAAATGGAGCGTGCTTGAGCATCCCGGAATTATAGGGGCAAGTTTACTGGTATGATAAAAAAAATACGAGCGCCAGTAAGAATTGATTTTGGAGGAGGCACAACTGATATAAAAGAATTTTCATCAAAATATGGTGGTTGTGTTTTAAACGCAGCAATTAACAAACATGTTTCAGGACATTTAGAAGCGACAGACAGAAAAGTTTCATTAGAATATTTAGGAGACATTCCAACTTCTTCTGGCTTGGGAACATCAGGAGCGATGACTTTACTGTGGCTTGCTTTAATTTCAAAAGAAAAAAATAAAGAAAAACTCTGTGAAGAAGTTTATAAAATATCACAGGCAAGAGAGTTGTTTGCAGACGGAAAACAAGACCAGTATGCATCTGCTTTTGGAGGAATAAACTTCATGGAATTTGGAAAAAAAGTAAAAATAACCCCTTTAAAACTATCAAAAAATTTTGTAAAAAAGCTGGAAAATTCTTTAATCTTGGTTTATACAGGAAAGCCACATTATTCAGGAGACACAAATGGCGCTGTTATTAAAGATTTGAAAAAAGGGAAAAACCTTTCAAATTTAAAAAGAATAAAACAAATTGCAATTGAAATGAAATCTGCATTAGAGAAAGAAGATTTAGCAAAGTTTGCAGAACTCCTGAATGAAGAAACAAATCAAAGAGAAAAATTACACCCAATGATTGTGCCAAAATCAACAAAAACGATTATACAGCAAGGACTTAAAAATGGAGCAGTCGCAGCAAAGGTTCTGGGTTCTGGAGGTGGAGGAAGCATTTTATTTTTTGGAGACAAAGCAAGGCTAAAGAGATATTTCGGGGAGAAGGCGATAACATTTAAGTTTGATTTTTCAGGGCTGACATGGCTTTAACATTAAAAGTCCGCTAGTTTACACAAAGTAGATATGTTTTT
>JAHIEM010000151.1 GCA_018901625.1 Nanobdellota archaeon | reverse complement strand
CATACTTAATTTAATAAAAGGTGGGCAAACCTTTATATTAATTACTATCAGTTCTGAATGCCACCCGGCAAATTACCCTTATTACCAACCATTTCCACGCTTACAACCTTTTCCACTGCTGGCGTCACGCCAGATTCCTTCTTAAGTATCCGTGCGTTTATTTTACTCTTTCTCCTAAAACTTTCTTTATTAGTTTTGTAGTATCATTTCTATCATCCTCAAGCTTAAAAGCCACATCCTTATGAGCATGGCAAAACCCACTACCAATGTTATATACGCTAAGCTTAGCCCCACAGCCCTTAAACTTGCAAAACCTAACCGTCATATCCCGTTTAACCAAGCTTGCGTTTACATAGAAACTAGGAACGCTGGTCCTAACTACATGACTAAGCTTCGTTACTTTCTTAGACTTCCTCACTACCCTCTCCTGAAAAGATACCATCATAAACTAAACTACTTATTCCATCCTTTTTCTCAACCAGCCAACTCCGATCAGCGTAGGAAAGCAAATCCGGCGTATGTGATATAACATATACAGCCTTAGTTTGCCCCTCGTCAGAAAGTAAAGATGCTGTAAGCTCCTCACCAAGCTTATCTAAAGCATCAAATGCTTCATCAAGTATCATAATCCCCAACAAGCCCTCAGGTATACTATACCGCAAACTAACCCATTTATTGAGGGTCAAGCACATAGAAATATCTACACGCTTTTTCTCACCGCCGGATAAGCTGGCATACTTCACAATCACGCCATCAAATATTACATCTACGCTTATCCTGTTCCTATTCTCACCGGATTTTAGGGTACTAACCGGGTTAATCATAACGCTCATCAAGCCATTACTAATAGTAGAAAGGTAATTATTTACTATATCATTAAACTCGTTGCAAAACCTATCCAATAATAATGACCTTATGCCCTTAGCTGAAAACGCAACCTTCCAAAATTCTAATATTTCTAAATTAATATCCGCGTCAGAAATCTCAGTGTTAACTTGAGTAAGCTCAGTAAGCATATCATTAATTTGTAAGCCAATATCGTTAGCCAACTGTACAAACTTGTTATATTTTTCTTCAGTAGCTACAATATTAGAATTTAATAAACTTACCTCATCCACTCCGGAAGAAATCCTAGTCTGCAGTGTAACTAAATCTATACTTAATTGTTTAGATTTAACTTCAGCTAACCGGATTTCGCTCATAACTTTATTTTGTTCATTAGTTAAAGCCCCACGTTCAGCCACTAACGCTGCTTCCGCTACCTTATTTAAATTAAGAGTATTTTGTTCGGAGTTGTAATCAGCCTGAGTAACATCAATAGTACTCTGTAAACCAAGTAACTGCTGATCAATAACAGTTATTTCCTCTTGCTTTTCATTAATAAACTCAACTACCTTATCAGGTGTGATAACATTACCACATTTATCACAGCGCACGCCAGTTTCCAAATTTAATAAAGCACTTATCTCGTTATCAACTTTAACTTTATTATTTTTAGCTGCTTTAAGTTCCCCAGAAAGTTCACCTATTTCATTACTTTTACTTCGCAAAACAGTATTTATTTTAGTATTATACTCACCAAACTTAGTTACATCATTATTTATCTTAAGTATGGCAGCCTTTATTTCGTCTAAACGCTTACTTAACGCTTCAGTACCCTGTGCTACAACCACGGTATTTTCAAGTTCTATATACTGTTGCCTTAAAGCGGCTACTTGGGCTTCCTTAGACCTTACTGTAGCCTGGGCTTGGAGTACCTCATTATTAAACTCAACGGCCCTATCTAAATAGTCTGATTTCCTGCTTTCCTGGGCTTGCAAGGTAGCTTCAAGTCCAACAGTTTTGTTCTGAAGTTCAACTTGCTGCTTAACCAGTAAATCAGCTTTATCCTTAACTGCCAGGTATAAATCATCATACTTATTAAACCCCAAAAGGCTAGTAACCATATTAGTCCGATCAGCATCACCCAGTTGAGTAAACGTAGAAAGAGCCTCCTGACTAAAATAGCAGGAAGACAAGAAAAGGTTTTTACCAAAGCCAAGTATGTTTCCTTCAAGCACCTGCTGCCTATTAACCTGAACAAGGCCATCAGTAATTTCCTTACCAGTAAGTAAGTCAACTATAACCAACCCAGCCTTACGCGACCTAGTAACCGCATATACCAACTGATCGCCTTTAGAAAGCATGCACGTTACTATAGTATCCTTGGGGCCGCCGCGCCTTATTATATCATCCACTAAAAGCTTCTTAGTGGTTTCCCCAAATAAGCACCAATATATAGCGTCCACTATACCAGTCTTAGCCGAGCCATTTTCACCAAATATAGCTGTAAAGCCCTGTTCCACATCAAAGCTTATTTCACCTATAGACATAAAATCCTTGATATCAACATGTGCAAGCTTTATATTGCTAATAGGTGAAGCAACGTCAAACTTACTTAAAACGTCACCCTCTATTAAGTCTAAATAAGATTCCGGCTTATTGTTAATAGTTAGCCATTCCCTAACAATATCCCCTATTTCTGAGGATTTTATCCGTTCTTCAAAATGCTTTGGGGTAACAACGTTCACCACCATGCTATCATTAGACCCACAAGTGGCATGCAAAACCTTATAATAGTTGCCGTCATTTTTAACTTGATCCGGCGTATCCACTATCCTAAACTCTGGATAATCCAATTTAACAAATTCCACTTTCCAAGTGTCTGTATCGACCAAGTAAATGCCCCTGTCATTATTAACCTCATCAAAGACGTAGTGCATGGGCGTACCAATGATAAAGCAATTCGGGCCGAGTTGCTTCCTAATATGGTAATGAGCAAAAAATACCAGCCTATTCTGCCCGGCCAACCTCTGCCAATCCGCCCCCTTAAACACGTGGCCGTATTCGTTAATAATGGCCGGCTGCTTATGCAGCACCACTATATCATAGCCTTTAATCTTTTCATAATCAACTTGATCAAAGTAGTTAACTATGTAAACCTTTACGCCATGGTAATCAAAAGAATTATTTACGCCCTTATTAAGGAAACGCACAGCGTCACCAAGCTCAGTATAAACCGTATCACTCACTAAATCATGGTTGCCCCTAACGTATATTTCCTCCGGCAAGCGCCGCTCGTTATAATTAAGCAGCATATTAATAACTTCTATGGGTACGGAGCCACGCTTATGCACCATATCCCCGCCATTAATAACCAAGCCAACGCCACGCTGTTCATCAATAGTTAAAACCTGGTCCAGTATTTTTTGTTGATCTACTAAACGCCGTGGTAAACCAGTAGCTAAATCTGTGCCAAAGGATTGCCACAAATGCCCATGAAAATCAGCCCATATCCGTATTATCATAATGTCTCCGTAACGTTAGAAGCGCAAATTGGGCAGATAGTATGCAATTCCTGCGACTGTACAATTTCAGGAATCTGCAGTAACTTTTGCCGGGTATTATCAAGGTAGCTGTTGGCATACCTGGTTACATCATCAATAACATCCCACCACATCAAGCTTTTCATCTCAACCCGCTCTGACCATTTCTGCCAAAAGCCCTGTTTTAATGGTTTAGGGTAGTCCTTTAAAAGTACGGCCAACTCCCTTATAGACCGCACCGGCTTGCC
Source organism: Nanobdellota archaeon (assembly GCA_018901625.1). Classification (GTDB taxonomy): domain Archaea; phylum Nanobdellota; class Nanobdellia; order Pacearchaeales; family GW2011-AR1; genus JAHIEM01. The sequence continues at coordinate 3,067 of JAHIEM010000151.1, read as the reverse complement.
CTTCTGTTCAACAAGCCAATTAGTTAAATTTACTGCCCTATCTATCATATTGGGTTCAAACTCAAAGGAATCATTTTCAAATAAGTTAATCCGTTCCGTAGCTCCATTTGTGCAGACCAACCTGCTTACGCCGGCAGAAACCTGTACTCGCCCATTCATAAATATAAACAGGCCCGGATCGAGGTAATCGCCCACGCCAGCGTCAACGCGCCTACTGCTATTGAGGAATTGGATTTCGGTATGAGTCATGTTGGTACCAATAACCGCCCTATTATACCCAAAGGATTTATTAACTCCCTCAATAACCCTATTTACATCTATTGACACATGCTTCTTTATGTCACGCACCAAAGATAACCCAATGGTAGACTCAGCACCATCCTCGGCCTTTACAACCCTGGCGTTTAAAGCTGGCTTTTCACGGTATTGCCAATACTGCCGTAAAGCGTCCTTAATCATTTTTGATTCGCCCTCGGCATACATAGTCTTCCAAAAGCTGCCAAGTATGGACGCAAACACCGCGGATAAATCCACTGTAACAAGGGACTTGCCAGCCTGAACATCGACGTCGTAAGAATCCGGCTGCCAATTAGCGTCAAGCAAATCTTCAATTTTAACCTTTACATCCTCAATGCTTTTCAACCTACTCTCAACCTTACCCCACGTTACGCTATTCGCCATGCTTACCTCCCAAATTTAAGTACCCTTTGAGCCTAACAATCTCAGGTTAAAGAGCTAGCAAAGCTCCCACTACCAAGACCCGCTCTAGAATGCAGTTACGTTATAGGCCCAAAGGGCAATTACTAAAATACCATTATACCACAACTTACTTGTTTATACAAGTTATTGCATAATAAATATTTCCTACTAACTAGTTACTAAGTCACAAGGATCACACATTGAGCAACTGTCAACGCGTAAAGTATTAACCACGCCACCCTCTATATAATACTTTTGTGGAGTAAGTTCAAACTTACAACGCATTACCCGGGCTACGCCATAAGCGTTAATAGCCTTTACAACGCGGGCCGACCTCCTAAACTCGGTATTACTAAGGTTTGAACTATCAATAGTCCGCACCATGAAGTTCATACAGTCTTTACACCGCTGCTTATCCATAATTTCACCACCTTTCTTACTACTTGTCTACGCATTCTGAAACAAAAACAGAGAACCTAGGCACACCATCGTTAGTCAACTCGCAGTACCTAAATGTTATTTTCGTCCCTATCGACAATGGGTTATCCCTGCCTTTATCCGTCAAGCCAGAACCCACACTAAATTTTATGCCATTGAATAGTTTACAGTGATACCCGCCCAGCCTACCCTTATGCCGGCCTTTACCCGGCTCATACCCAGTTATTACAGCCTCATCATCGAAAAAACTTTTAACCTTAAGCAGTGTATTTGAACGCTTACCTTCATATTTTGATCCATACTGACGCAACATTACACCCTCACCACCCAACTTTTCAAATTTACTTAAAGTTTCCCTTAAATGAGTTACGCCCATACATAATTCCTGTTCAACAATTTCACAATGATTAGGTAATTTTAAACCTCTCATTGCCTCACATCGCATTTCAAAATCAAAATTTAAATTTGGAATATCAAAAATCTTATACGTAATAGCTGCCCATTCAAGATTCAAACCCTGAGAACGCACTATTGACATAGTTTCCTGAAATTTACCCCTACCCATCCAAAGCTCACCATCAAGCATTGTATTATCTGGAAGCCCCTCAATAAACCAAGCTGGAGGATAAAACTTATTACCAAGTCGTGAAATAAACTCTTTACCAGTCCACAATGCACGAATACCATCTAACTTTTCTGACATCCACCAACCTGCTGGATTGACTTCTGGGGTCCACTTGTTCGCTAATAATAAAGCTGGCGGCACAGCCTGTTCTTTACCTTTAGTTTTAGGCGCACGCATAGTTAAAGATCCGCCTATACGCGCTGATTCGGCTTTGTCTCCTTGAATCTTCCTAATATGTTTACAAGTCCTTTTATTAATTGGTAAACTCTGATTACGCCACGCGGGACATGAACAATCTATAACTTCACCTATTCTCCTCACTTTATACGGCTCACTAGCTGAACCCTGTACTAAAACCACTTCACCATCTAGTATCTCTTTCATTACCCACCTCCAGCTTTATTGAAGGTACCATTACCCTCAATCTTATACTTTTATTATACCACAGCTTATTAAATTTGTCAATATATTATAATCTATATTAACACTTTATTAAATTTAAGGGCAATTTTAAGATCTGCTAACATTGCATCATAACCCTTAGTAGCATCAATTGTAATAAGATTATTACCATATTTGGCCACTATTTCATCCACACCAATTTCAGATGAATGATTAAATGTGGCCGTCTGATCCACGCCGTCCCGCCCAACAAGCCGTTTAGCCCGAATATCATCCTCAACCTTTAAATACACCCCAACCCACCCAGAAGTAATTAACATTTCACATTCATTAGGAAACCGGCAATCATCCAAAACAAAATAAGGTACGGGCCTGCCAAGCTTTAAGCATGTAGCCCTCACCATAGCCAAATCTTCCATAAGCCTCTTAACCCATAAGTCATTATCAAGTAAATCTCGGCCACACTCTGTACCAAGCTGTTGTAAAAGCACCCTATCTTTCTCCTTCATCCCAAAATACCTTTCAGCTATGTAATACATATGGCCAGCAAACTTAGCCCATTTACAACCATATTGCTTAATTAAATATTCCACGCAGGTAGTCTTACCGGACCCGGCCTTACCAACAAAAAACACATTACTAACAATTTTTGTCGGCTCAACTACTTTATTTTCTTCTGCAGGTTTAACTACTAGCATTACGTTATAAGCAAAACCCGCATTGCGTATGTTATTACCAAAAAACTTACCCTTAGATTCAGCAGCCATCATACTTTCATATAACTGCACTGGAACGTCACTATATCTATAAACTTTACCAGTGCTAAATTCTATTTCCAAATCTTTACCATCATGCCCCACTGACTTGATATTCGATGATACTACTGATTTCCTATCCATTTTT
>JAHIEM010000026.1 GCA_018901625.1 Nanobdellota archaeon | reverse complement strand
TTCCATCCAAACTCAATACTTTTCCTCTTTCAGCATCGTTTGCTATGAAAGCATCACCATATGAAGAAAGACTGTTAAGCCCTTTTTCATCATTGAAATTATTTTCAAATTTCCAGTAAGAAACAGCGCTTTTAGTAATCCCGCATAGTGGATGAGTTGAATTACAATATGCTAATTGGGCGCATCCTGCATCAAATGAAATTCTTTTTTGCAGCATCTCACCTGTTTCACAAGCACTGCTTCCCTGGCTTAAACCACATCCTATATCTTGCCAACTTCCATAAACACATTCAACACAAAAAAATGACGAATTGCAAACCATTCCTCCTGCACAGGCATTACTGCAATCTATTGTTCCTGAACACGTTCCATTCGCAAGAGATAAACTACACTGGTTAGGATAATCTGCACAGGTTTTAGGAGTGCAAATTTCAGAATAATCAGGTTGCGCTATAGTTTTTGCATGAACTGCTTTTAATCCCGTAACTTCTTTGTTTCCTGCCCACAGCATGGGATAAACCTCATATGAAGAAACAATTCCAAAATTAGCTCCGCACGTGTTTATAATATTTATAGAATAGGCAACAGTTTCAAGCTCATTTGGGATTTTCGTCATGTTTTCATAAATGCAAGTCACTCCTGCTGAATTTTTGAATATAATCTTTATTGCGGTAATATTTCCCTTCCCTGACTGTCTCTCAACAGAAACATTAACCATATCCAAAGATAAATCAGTTGAACTAGTCTTCAAAGAAACTTCCAAGGGCGCAGTGCTTGCACTCTCAACCCCGCTCTTAACCATATTTCTCACAGCAACATAAACAATAAAAACTGCAGCCAAAACTAGCAATATGATTAAAACTGTTGTGATTACTTCTGACTGACCCCTTTTCTGCATAACAACTAGTATGAAGCTGAACTTATAAATCCTTCTTCCATATTACATCATATGTAGCCACAGGGCATATATCCTAGGCAAAACCGAAAATGGATTCTTATGGTAATTCAAGAATGTAAACCCCGCCTGGATATCCTTATCCTCAATATATTATCCTCCTCCTTTAAACTATTCATCTATAAAGTGAAAGATGTTTGTGAGATAATCATTAGTAAAACAATTTGGGTTAGTGAAACTTCCCAAATTTATGTATATGTGCTCAAAGTTCTCACTCACTTTTCCAAAGAACTTTGACATCATCAGTTCTCTCTCGCGGATTAATATCAAGCTTCTCAATATTCTTCTCAAATATATTTTTATCAAACATAATCTCTCCAAGATAACCAATCATCCCGGCATTATCAACTAAAAACTGATTTTCAGGGCAGAACATCTTAGCTCCTCGTTCCTCGCACATAATTCTACACATCTCCTGCAGCCGTTTATTGCACGCAACACCCCCTCCTAAAAGCAATTCTCTTTTCCCAGTATGAGCTAGCGCTCTCTCAGCAGCTTCAACTAACATTGCAAAAGCTGTTTCCTGTAGTGAGTAGCTTAAATCCTCAAGTTTGTACGTTCCAGATTCTAACATCTGCCTAAGCTTAGTAAGAATTCCTGAAAATGCAACATCCATGCCCTTGATTGAATAACCAATATCTATATACTTCCCGCCCCTAGCTAGCTCCATAATCTTGGGCCCTCCAGGAAATCCCAATCCAGCATATCTTGCAAAAGTATCAATAAAATTCCCAATACCCAAATCAAGAGTCTCTCCAAAAACACGATATTTACCTGAGGCATAGGCAATAATCTGAGTATTAGCTCCAGAAGCATAAAGCAGAACAGGGTCTTTTGCTCCAGTAAGCCTGCCGATTTCCAAGTGTGCTATACAATGGTTTACAGGCACAACAGGCAAATGCAACTTGCCTGCCAGCTGTTTAGTGAATCTCAATCCAGCAAGCAAGCAAGGGGCCAAGCCAGGTGCATTTGAAAGCGCAATTGCGTCTATCTCATTCTCGTTTATTCCAGCAGTTTCCAATGCTTTTTTATATAACTCGCCAGCAACTTTCTCATGATGTTTCGCAGCTTCAGAGGGAATTATTCCCCCTTTCTCAGTAGTATAACTATCTTTGACATTCGCAAGAACTTTCCCGTCTTTAACTATTCCAATTCCAAAAGTATGAGCAGTTGTCTCAATTCCAAGTATGTATTTATTTACCATTTTCTACTTTTCTTTGCATAAGATTTGATTTGTTCTGGTGTGAGATAACCTCGAGGATATAAAGAATTATTTAATAGTTTTTTCTTAAATATTTTTTCCCAGTCTAAAGCTAATCTATATCTTTGTTTTGCATAACCTCTTTTAATTGTCTCTCTGTCTGTTTTGTTTTCAATTTTTCTTGAAAATTTAGTATTAAATGCAACACTTAAATTTTTTTTATTAAGATGCCAGAATGAAGAGCAAAATCCTTTATTTGTATAATCTAAAATAATATGGCAAAGCTCGTGGACCAACTGACCTTTTAATGCACTAAGATTTCTTTTTGTGCATTTTTTATTAATAAAAATATAATAATTCCTAAAGCTTTTTGTTGAAAAACTTTCTGCCAAAGGAAAAATATTTGGAAACTCCATAACTTTTATTTTCTCATTTTTCAACTCAGGAAAACTCTTGCTAATCAGTTCATTAATTATGTTCTGATATTTTTCTTTATGATTCATAATATCAAATAGAATAATTCAATTTATAAATCTCTCCACATATTTTAAAAAATCCCAGAATTGGGGCCAGCTCTTGCTCACACATTCAGGAAATGTAAATTTTGCGTTTTTATTTTTTAACAAAGAAAGCATTGCAATTGCCTGCACTACCCGATGGTCTCTGGAATCAATACCTTTATTCTCATTAAGATTTTTAATCTGTTTTTCCATTTCTTCCAGCCTGTTGCTCTCATGTCCTTTTAACTCTAGCCATCTTCTTTCCCCTTCTTCTTTATCAATTAAATCAAATACCCTGGCAAAACAATAATCATCTTGGTGTATTGGAAGAAAATTGATTTTTCCTGTTTTTAACAAATCAAGAAACGCCTCTGCCTGATTAAGTATTGTTTCATCAAATCTCAATTCACACAAATTATTTTTCTCTTTTGACTCATTATAATGAGTTAATGCTTCCTTGCTTAAACTAAGAAAAAAATCATCAGGTATTTCTTCATTACTTCCAATTAAAATCTTTGCACTTGCCCATTGAGGAGTATTGTTATCTAGTTTAAGAAGATTATTAATTGAAAAATTTACAATATCCGGATTATCACAGATTTTTCTGTCTTTTAATGTTCTTTCTTTAATAAACTCCTTTCCTAAATTAAATTTCCATGATGCAAACTGCAATAATCTAAATAGTGCTCCAGCTTCCCCAACATTATGCTCATTTTTATCTTTCCATTCTTTAGAGATTTTTATCATTGTTTTTAAATCATCTCCAATATCTTCTCTATTTTCAATAATCGGAAGAAATAACTTAGTATTATTCAAAATATCTAAAAATCCGAGTCTCACAGACCAGTATTTTGATAAAGGGATTAAGTTTTCTTCAATCAGGTGATATCTATCTTTCATAATATATTCTCCAGCAAACAATTCTTTATAAATTTAAACTTATTAAATAATCAATGGAAGAACAAGATATCTGGATGCTCTACCCAACATTCATAATAGCAGAAGGAAAGGGGATTATCCCTGTGGTATATCTTCCTCTTGATTTTAAAGAGAGAGTTCAGAGATTTTACGAGCAGGGAAGAAGAGGAGACATAGAAGAATATGTAACTGAACTTGAAAAAATGTTAGCTCAGGAAAGCCTGGTAAACTCTTCCCCAGAAATAAAACTTAAATGGGACAAAGAACTTGGCTTAACAAATATCTCCATAGGAGTACACGGAGGATTTGATTTAGTAGATGATGGAAATCCACAATTTCAGGAGCATAATCTTAGCACAGGCAATGGGGGAATTGCAGCATATATCTCAACGAAATATATCTCAGAGCTATTAAAATCCTAAGCTCTCAAAATAATCAGAAAACATGGCAAAAACAATTTTAATTTATGATGATGACTGTGCGGAATTATACGCAAAAGGTATTCAACCCCGTAGCTCTCATTTATGTCTCCCATATCAATCTGCTAGAAGATTAAATGAAGAGTTAGATAGAGGCGTAATATTCGATTTATTTCTCACAGATTTAGCTGCAGAAGATTCTCAAGTTGGAAGAGCAGGCAATGTTCTTACTCCTGATTACCAGACACTAACTGGTCACGATTTAGGTGAAAAAGTTAGAAAAATGTACCCCCATTTACCCATTATTACATGGAGCGGATATAGCTATAAGCCCGATTTCTCAACTTGCCATTTAGTAAAACCAATATCACTTAACGAAATATTGGAAACTATAAACTCTTTTCTATGAAACCTCAAAATCCAAAAATAAAAAATAAAAAATAAAACAAGATTACTTATCTTCTCTTCTTTCTGCCGCCTCGAGCCATCTTTGCTTCACACACGTTTCCCTTACCGTCAACATAATACAAATAGCCAGGTTTTCTCTTGACAACATTTTTTGCGATTATTGAACCCATTTTTTTACCTCCTTTTATTTTTCTTAATAGCCCCACGACGATGAACTATTTAAACCTTTTCCCGTGTCAAAAACTCGAGAATAAATTCCAAAATCCTTAATCAAACCAGTCTTATCGACGAAGAAATCAACTAAATGCTTATAGCTTTCATTAATTGGAATCTCTATCAAGGTGTCAAACTCACTCTCAGGCGCAAGAGATAATTTCCAGGGCTCAACAATCTTATAGTCAACAACTCTTCCATCCAGAAACCAGACTGCAATAAACGGAAAACAAAAAAGAGAGTGAATTGCATTTCTCCCTCTAGCAAACTTGAACATCAGCGCCTGTGAATTTTTCCTGAACATCAGCCCAGTAAATTTCCCAAGCCAGGAAACTTTTTTCAGGTTCTCCACTTCAGCTATCTTTCCATTAATTTTTATTTTAGCTTTCATCTTTTAACTGTCTGCATAAGGATTAATTTAATTTTAATCAGCCGTATATATATCTCTGGAACAACTGATTTATACTTCTCTCGCAAACCTTATCATGATGAATAAAACCCCCGCCAAAGCTCTTCGGAATATGCATCAACTCGTGAATTATAACCTTTATTCTCTCCTCCTCGCTTAATTTGTCAAATCTCTCTGAAATAACCTCAATAGTATAAAACGCTTTTCTGTTCAGTCCGAGCTGCAGGGGAACACTGAGAGCGTGGCACCTAGCAATAGTTCTCCTGCTCGAGCTTCCATTGCTTCTCAAAAAACCAACATTCTCGAGTTGAACATGATTCCACCCAAGTTTTCCAACTATCCTCTCAGCTTCTTCTCTTATATCTCCAGCTTCTTGATATTTTATTCCCATCTTCTAACACTTATTTTTCTCCAGTTTCTTCTCACATATTCAAAAAGAGCCTGAGCAGCCGCCCCCGCCCCTTTTTCATCCCCTGAAAAGCACGAATCCTGAATTAAGTCCAGTGTATTATCATCAATCTCAACTCTTGCAATAAGCCCCCTATCAAGTGAAGCCTTATTTATTCGGATAAACGCGCCAAGTTTTGATATCTTGTCCGGCGCAAGTATTACCTCTACCTCTTTTCTCTTCACAGCAATAAAATTAAATGGAACATACAATCTTTCATGTCTCCCTGAATCTGTGTAATAATACCCAATCATAGCGATTTAATTATTTTTTATTTCAATAATCTTATTCTTGCTAGTTAATCCTCTTTTTATTCTTATCTCTCTAACACTTATCTTGAAATATTTAGACAAAGTATTAATGAGCTCTATATTAGCTTTATTATTCTCAGGAAGAGATTTTAAATCAACAGCATAGCTCAAATCACCATTTCTAACAACCCTATTTTCATTCTGATTAGTTCTCACCCTGATATTGATTATCATTTATCTTGTTATAAGAGTTTGTTTAAAAACCTGCGCGAGTATTCTTTAGTGAGAAAAATCAAAATTCCAAAGAGCTCAAGATGACTGAAAAAACAAGATCAAGAAAACCTTGAGTGTACCGCACCTTAAAACATCAGAAATCTCGGATTTCTGAGTGTGCTCAGAATCTCACGATTCTGACAGGTGCGGTTTGTTTTGGGTTTTCTGGACCTCAAACTCGTTAGAGTTTGATGGCAGT
>JAHIEM010000025.1 GCA_018901625.1 Nanobdellota archaeon | reverse complement strand
GCAAGAGGATACACCGGATTCCCAGCGAATACTAGGGTTTTGATAAACCATGGAGCAGAAATAATAAGGATGATAATTCCCGAAAGCAGCAGGTCTTTCAATGCCCTTTTTCTATCTTCTCGGAAGTATAGAGTAATCAAATGAAGAATAACAAATCCTGACAAGAAGATTATCGCAGTTATTTTTGTTGCAAGAGATATTCCGGCAAATATTGAAGAAATAATAATCCACTTTCTTTCATGGCTCTCAATATACCTATAAAAGCTAAAAATCGAGAGGATTATAAACAAAGACAGAAACATATCAGTGTGAAGCGTGCTGGGATAGTAGATTATGAGCGGGATGCTTAAAAATATTAAAATTGCAAGCCCTGCGCAGCTCCTGCTAAAGTACCTCCGGGACAGAATACAAACTGAAAAAGCCAGCATCACAAATCCAGAATAAAAAATAAGCTTAGCAGTGATGTCATCCTGCAAAGCTATTCCAAATACGATTAGCATATCTGCCAATGCAGGAAGGTTGGCATTTATGAACTGAGTTTTGGCTATTCTATGCTGTTGAACATATTCCTTTGCCGCAGAGAGATGATACACTTGAGGATCCCAGCCAGTTGGGGGGGCGAGAGCGCCAATCAAACCAAGAATTAAAAAGAGCACAACCGGAATAAAGATAAAGTCAAATTTAAAATTAAAACTAATGCTTCTCACAAATCTAATCCCCTCTGGGATAAATGCTATTCCTAGAAATATGAGAGCTAACATAAAAAAAGCGCGATATATCATGCCCATAAGACCAAGCAAAAAGACAGAATATGCGACAACAGCGAATCCCAGAGCTATGGAGAAAATAAATTTTTCACCCAACACGATGTCCAGATTAAACCTTCTCAGAATTTTTGTTCCAATCATCAAACTAACGTAAAAAACAAGCAGAGCCAACAGAAAAGAATATATCATCTTAAGAAGCCACCAAAATCTTTAGAATTCCCAATCTTTGCACTATTTCCCGGATGGACAGGGGAAGGTGATCCAGATTATGCAAAATTTCTTGCCTATAATAAAAAAAGAAGATTACTAATGCCCAAATAACAAAGAGTATCTTTAAAGTCAAAAGTAGTTCTTTGTTCATCTAAATCTAAAATCGATTATATTTATAAATCTAACCTACCTTCAACAAGAATGGAAAAGAATACTCCGGAATTATGGGATAACCTTTGGAAAAGAACTGCTAAGGGGGAAGATACAAAAAATCTTCAAAGGGAAGAACTTTCAATTAGATGGCAAAGAATTGAAAAAATAATTAAAGCTAAGTTTGGGAGTTTCAGTAATCTGGAGGTTATTGAAGTTGGTGCGGGAAGCGGCACAAATTCAATATTATTTGCCAAGCGAGGAGCCAAAGTCACCATTTTGGACTACTCAAAACAAGCCCTTAAAAGAAGCAAAGAATTTTTTAAAAGGAATAACTGCGAGGCAGAATTTATTCTTGCAGACGCCCTAAAACTTCCTAAAAAATTAAAAGGAAAGTATGATGTCGCAATGTCATTCGGGTTGGCAGAACACTTTCAAGATACAGAAAGAATAAAAGTAATCAAATCACACATGGACCTAATGGGCTCCAGGGGCATTGTCTTGATTTCTGTTCCGAATAAAATCAACCCGCCATATAGAATTCATAAGTTTATAATGGAATCTCTAGGATTCTGGAAGTTTGGGGAAGAGTATCCCTTTTCTCGCCAGGAGTTTAAGAAGATTTCCAATATCCTCAGAATAAAAAAAATACATTTTTTAGGAGATTCATTAATCAGCTCATTCAGATTTATCAACCCTATTTTGCTGCTTAAAAAGAAGCTTGGAATAAAAAGAAAAGTAAAAAAGGAAAGGGGAACCTTTTTAGACCGGTATCTAAGCTACTCTCTGGTGTTCATAGGGGAGAAATTTTAATTGTAAACCCACCACCATAAGCTTGAATTAATCCAATTGTCACATGTTCTGCAAATATCCATTGAAAAATCCCCTTGCTTATGTTTATCGCGTATTTCCTGGAATTTCTTGCTGTTCATTATTTTTTTAATCGGCTCTTTTAAAACATTTCCAAGCTTCACTTTAGATTCATAGTCCTGGCAGCACATTATTATATTGCCTTCTACATCCACCATTATACTTTGCCACAACGGAATGCATGGCCATCTCTTTCTTATAAAAGGGGGTTTTTCGACAGATTCTATCTTCTTGCTTCCCGCCCAGTCTAACGGAAGATAGGACATAACAGAATCTCCGTTTCCATCCCACAATTTTATAAAATCCTTAACGTCTTTTTCATTCTCTTTTAGAATCATCAGGGAAAAGTTCACTAGGGGGAATTTCTTTTTCATTTCTCTTTTTTTATTAACAAAATAAATTATGTTTTCTCTTACTAGACTATAACTCAGCCCGGTAATCTTCTTATAATTCTTTTCCATAGCATTTATGCTGAAATTAATTTTGTGTAGTTTCCTCTTTAGCAATTCATCTGCCAGCCCCTTGCTCAGAAGAGCGCCATTTGTGAAAATGTCTATGTTTATTTCAGGATAGTTCTGATTTACATATTTAACCTTATCAACCAGCCCCCTATCAACCGTAGCTTCCCCAAAACCAGTTATAGTAAGATTCTTAATACTCTTGTAATTCAAAAGAACTTCATCAACAATTTTTTTAAAATCTTCAAAGCCCATAATTTTTTGCTTTCTTTTCATCTTGGTATGTGGGCACATTATACACCTTGCATTGCAAACATTTGTGTTCTCTATCTGCAGAATCGTGGGGCTATGCTCTTTAGTAAATTTGTCTATCTTTTTCCTATAAAAAAAATTATATACTTTGCTGTTTACTAAACGAGAAAGAGGGGTTTTCGAAAACAAAAATTTATAAATCATCCTTTTTGGGCTCCCATCTAGCCTTTTGTAGTAAAGAGTTTCTTTTAATAAATATCTTAACCCCATAAAATTAAAAAGCCCAAGTTATTTATAAACATAACTATATATTAAGATACCAACAACATGAAAAGAAAATTAAAAATTCTTGAATTAACTAATTTTTCAGCAGGTATTTGTGGGGTCTGGCAACGAGTTAAGCAGGAGTCTATGGGGCTTTCTCGTGTAGGGCATGAGGTAAGAGTTTTTTCTTCAAATGCGGTCAAGGGAAGTAAAGAAATAGCAGAAGATGAAGAATCACTTGGAAATATAAAAATCAGAAGATTTCCCTTCAAAAACCTCGGGGGGGAGAGTTTTATGTCATGGAATTTTGAGAGAGAATCGATAGAGTATTCTCCGGAGGTGATAATTGCTCACAGCTATAGGCATGCCCACACGCTAAACGCACTAAAGGTTCGAGACAAACTAAAAAAACAAGGGAAAAAATGCAGAGTTTTTCTAGTAACTCATGCTCCCTTTGTGGACACAGAAGTCCGAGGTTTTGCTCAGTCCATAATTGTTAAAATTTATGATTTCATTGTTGGACGAAATACTCTAAAAAAGTTCGACAAAGTTATTGCAATCACAAATTGGGAGATTCAATATTTAGTTAATCTAGGTGTAAAAAAGGAGAGGATAAGTTATGTTCCTAACGGAATTCCAGAAGAGTTTTTTAAAGAAACTAAGCTTGGGAAGGGTATATTCTTTCTTGGCAGAATTTCTCCGGTAAAAAATATAGAAACAATTATCAGAAGCATGAAGAATGTAGAGTCCACTCTGGATATTATTGGTCCAGCAGAAGAGAATTATAAGAAGAAATTGATGCAGACTATGGAAAGTAATGGAATCAACAATGTCCGATTTTTACCAGCAGTTTATGATCTTAAAAAAAAGATAAGCCTAATAGATAGGTATGAGATATTTGTTCTTCCAAGCATCACAGAATCCATGCCCCAATCACTAATTGAGGCGATGGCGCGAGGCAAAATTTGTATTTCTTCTAAAACAAAAGGGGGAAAAGAAATAATTAAAGGGGGAAAGAATGGATTCTTATTTGAAATAGGCAATATCCACGATTTAAAGGAAAAAATCAACTTAATTCTAAAGATGCCTGAAAAAGAAAAAAAAAGAATAAGAAAAGAAGCGATTAAAACGGCTGAGAAGTTTAAATTGAGCAAGATAATCAATGATTTGGGGAAGTTGTTTTAGTATTCTGTGGTATCTTTGAGATTAGCCCAGTAAAACCCTTCTTTTCTCAACATACAAGCTAAACATCTTCCACAATGTTTGTTTTGAACATAGCATGAATGCGTATCCCTAAAATCAACTCCAACCTCATTTCCAATTAAAATAATGTCTTCCTTATCTTTCTCAATAAAAGGAGCAATAATCCTGAATCCTTTTGTTGAAATTCTGGAAAGCTCATTCATCTTTTTAACAAATTCAGGAGTTGTGTCAGGAAAACTCTCTTTTCCTTCATTCTTAAATCCAACGAAAATATCATATTTCTCTCTGTTCTTGATATTGAGAGATTCAGCCAAAGCCAGAGCGTAATTCAAAAAAATAGTGTTCCTGCACGGGACATAATACCTCTCTGATTCTCCTTTTGTGTTTCTCAGTTCCTTTCTTTCAATTTTTTTTATTTTTCCTTTCTTATTTATTAAAGAAATGGATATGTTTCCAAGCCATCTCAAATCAATCTCACTAAATTTAGCTCCCAATTTCCGTGCGCATTCCCTTGAGCACTCTCTTTCCCGTTTAAGCGATTTCTGATTATAATTAAAAAACAAAATAAGGATTTCAGAGTATCTAAGTTTCTTTTTAGCATAATACGCAGTTGTTACAGAATCAATTCCTCCTGAGCAAAGCACAATAGCTTTCTTCATATGAAACTTAGTTTGATAATCTTTTTAAATGTCTTTCTGTTCTAATTTCCATGAAGAAGCAGGCAAAAGACCTAAAGAAAAAGGATAAAATTTTAGTGGCAGACCAAACATGCATTGTAGAAAGCTTAGAGCTTTCAGACATAGGCAAGCAAGGAAAAAGAAAGGCAAGACTAGTAATAATAACTCCTGGAAACGAGAAGATTGTTCTGGTAAGACCTGAAGATTACCCATTTGATATACAATGATACATATAATCATAACTTCATATAATGAGCCAAAAGCCACTCTGAGGGCTATTAACTCTTTTCTCAACCAGAAAATAAAGCAAGAATTTAAGATAATTGTCTGCGATCCTTTTCCAGAAGTTAAGGATTTTTTAAAACAGAATGTTCATAATAAAAACATTGGTTTCTTCCTTGACCCGGGAGAAGGAAAAAGCTATGCTTTGAATCTTCTTTTTAGTAAACTTGCCTCAAACAACAAAGACGATTTTTTCATTCTGACTGATGGAGATGTTTACGTTTCTGAAAATGCTGTTGAAAAAATCACAGAAGCATTCAAAGATAAAGAAGTAGGTTGTGTCACAGCAAAACCTGTTTCAATAGACCCAAAAGATACAAAATACGGCTTCTGGGCAAGTGTTGCATTTTCTGGAATAGACAAAACAAGAAAAAGGCTCTCAAACGAAAAAAAATTCTTTGAATGCTCAGGCTATCTTTTTGCAATAAGAAAAAATGTGATTTCAGACTTTCCTCTTGAGGGAAGTGAGGATGGCATAATCGCATACTTATTCTGGAAAAAAGGATATAAAATTAAGTATCTTCCAGAAGTAGAGGTTTATGTCAAAAATCCAAGCAACTGGAAAGATTACAAGCTTCAGAAAATCAGAAACATAAAGGGCCATGAAAATTATTCAAAGCTTTTTCCAGAAATGCCAAGAACAAAAACATTTTGGAATGAAGTGAGGGAAGGAATGTTTGCCCCCATAGTTAGTGTAAGAAGCTTCAGTCAGTTCTTTTGGGCAATAGAGTTTTACTTTGCAAGACTTTATATCTATCTGAAGGCATTTAGTGATATGAAAAAGAAACAGGAATACAGCGATGGCTGGCGCGATAATGAAATAGAATCAACCAAGCCTCTTGATTAGTTTCCTAATCTCACTTTCTAATTCCCTAAAACTTGTCGTTATCTTGGTTAATCCTGAAATTATTGCGCTTACTTCTTCAATTGATTTTTTAGGATTTCTGTCAGTTTTCAAAGCAATTACTGGAATTTTCTTAGCATAAGCATATCCCATTTCCCAGGCAGTTCCTGCACCCACATTAAATCCATTCAAATTTGCAATTAAAAAGTCACAATTCTCAAATCCCTTTAAATCTCCAAGAGCTATTTCTCTTACATTTTTACCCTCTTTCCATAATCCACATTCTCTGTGCGGAAGGAAAGTTTCAATTCTCATTTTCTTGCATAATCTATCAATCTCTTCAAGAAACTCTCTTTCTTTCTGAGTGCATAACGGGCCGGCAATATATACTTTGATTTTCTTTTTCATAATCTTTATAATCTCCCCTCATTAATAAGCTTTATGAAGATTATTATCATCAAGCTTGGAGCATTAGGAGATGTAGTAAGAACTCTTTCTATTCTTCCAGCTATAAAAGAAAGATATCCGGAATCAGAAGTATGTTGGATTACCAAACCAGAATCTCTAGAGGTATTTGAAGGAAACCCATATATAACAAAAGTAATCACAATCCCCTGCAACATTTCTGAAGAATTTGATGTCCTCTATAACTTTGATATTGATGATGAAGCAACTAAACTTGCTTCAGAAATAAAAGCAGATAAAAAATACGGATTTTATAAAGAAGGAGACTACGCAGCAGCTTTTAACATCTCAGCAGAATACTACCTAAACACATTATTTGATGATGAACTAAAAAAATCAAACAAAAAATCCTATCAACAGATGATGTTTGATGTAGCTGAGCTAGACTACAAGCAGAATCACTGCCCAATCTACCTTAACAAAAAAGATTCAGATTATGCTAACAAATTTCTTAGAGAGAACAATATAGACTCAAATAAACTGCTTGGAATTCATCTTGGAGCAAGTGCAAGATGGCCTTCAAAGGCATGGCATTTAGACAATTTAAAAGAATTCATTCTTAAAGCAAAGTCAAAAGGCTTTGAAATATTGCTTTTTGCAGGTCCAAATGAAAAAGACAAAAATAAAAAGCTAGCAGAAGAACTGAAAAGGCAAGGAGTAAAAATCTTCATTAATAACCCCAAAAATACCTTGAAGGAATTTGCCTCTCTTGTTTCATTATGCAAGCAAATGGTTTGTTCAGACTCTCTTTCACTTCATGTTTCTCTTGCTCTTAAAAAACCCACAATAGGGTTATTTTTCTGTACTTCTCCAGATGAGGCGGAAGACTATGGCTTGCTAAAGAAGATAGTTTCTCCTCTTTTGAAAGATTTTTTTCCAGAAAAATCAGACCAATATTCGGAAGAATTAGTAAAAAGCATTTCTGCTGAAGATGTTTTAAAAGCGATTGATAAAAAGAAATAAAAACTCAGGATATAATAATGCAAGATATCTTTTTATCCTGAGAACATTCAGTTTCTAGAGAAATATCACCATAATCTTTTTATATCCCCATTTTTTCTAAATTCCAGGACAAAATGGAGAGTTTAACTAAAGAAAACATCAAGATTGCGCTGGTTTCATTTCAAAAAGATGCAGAAAGAGTCCCCCCGATGGGGATGGTATACATTGCGACATATCTTAGTGAACGAGCAGGAATAAAGAACATAAAAATAATTGATAAAAACTTTGACAACATTTTAGAAGAATTGCAAAATTTTGCTCCAGACATAATCGGGGTGGGTCCAATGACTATTCATTATGAGGAAGCGAGTGCATTTGCCAAACATGTTAAAAAGCAGTTGAACATTCCAGTAATGCTTGGGGGTGTGCATATTTCCACTCTTCCGGATTCTTTTCGTTCTTGCTTTGAACTTGCAGTCCTTGGCGAAGGCGAGCACACTTTTGCAGATTTAATTAGCATATACCTCAAAAAAAGAGAATTCCTCCCAAAAGACCTCAAAAAAATAAGAGGGATACTGTTTATGAATCAAAACAAGATTATCAAGACTTCTCCAAGAGAAGAAATTAGCTTGGACACTCTCCCCCTCCCTAATTTTGATTTTGTAAATAAAGCTTATTTTGATGAGCAGGAGATACCCGGGGCAAATATTGTTGCAAGAAGAGCGTTCATACTTACATCCAGAGGTTGCCCTTATAAATGCAAATTTTGCTCAACATCCCATTTTTGGGGTAAGCTTCGTCTTCACTCCCCAGAATATACTGCTCAATTGATAAAAAACTCAATAGAAAAATACCGTACATCCTACATCAAGATTCTTGACGATCTTTTCACAATAAACTCTGATAGACTTAAAAAAATCAAACTTGAGCTGGATAATTTGAATGTTATGAATAAAATAAAAGGAATTGAATGTCAGCCCAGGGCAAATCTGATTAATGATTCTTTATGTCTTGCAATGAAGGATTTAAAAGTTAAAGTAGTAAACTTTGGTTTTGAATCAGGTTCAGAGAGAGTTCTAAACTGGCTGAAGTCTGGGTCAGTAACCATAGAAATGAATAAAAGAGCAATAGTTCTTTGCAAAAAATATGGGTTTACTGTTTATGGCAGTTTGATATTTGGCTCTCCCGGAGAAAAACTCGAGGACATGAGGAAAACCCTCAAGTTCATAGACTTTGCAATAGACAACAAAGCAGATTACATTTGGAGTTTTATTTCCACCCCTTTTCCAAACACCCCTTTTTGGGAAATAGCTATTCAAAGAGGGAAAGTTGATGGAGAAATGAACTTTAATTTGCTTACACCACACAATTTAGAAAATCCTCTTCTTCTGGATGACGATATAGACAAAGAAGAATTCAAGAGATTGTTCCTTCTTGGAAGAAAAAAACTAAGAAAACTAAAAATCCAGATGATATTCAAATTTTTTAAGATTCATCCGCTAAAGATATTTGCGCTCTTTGCAAGATCCCCAAAATATTACCTCGACAGAGTTATAAAGCAAGTTTATAAACATTAGGTAATATTCCTTTTTATGGAAAATGATGTCAGCTCAAGGCAAGAGAAAGTTAAAACTTGGCTTAAAGATAATCATAACCTGCTACTATTGGGGATACTTGTTTTCTCTGCAGTAATTCTCTTGTACTATTTTTCAATTACAAAATCTCAAACACTCTGGTGGGACGAAGCAGAATACATGTCCACGGCAAAAAAGTGGGCTTTTGACATCTCTTACGATATAAATCCCCAAAGACCCCCATTATTCCCATTCCTTGCTTTTTTATTATACAAAACAGGATTCTCGGATATCCCCATAAAATTTATCTTAGAAATAATTCCTACTTTCTTTTCAGTGCTCTTTTTCTATTTCTTAATCAAAGAAATGTATGACAAGAAAACTGCTTTAATAGCCTCATTTATTCTTTCAGTATCCTGGATACACTTATTTTACTCAATGAGATTCGGGACAGATAGCATTGGCTTTTTATTTGGAATTCTTGCATTTTTTTGCTTATGGAAAGGATACATCCTAAACAAAGGAAGATGGTACATCTGGCTAATCGGCCCTCTTGTGGCTTTGTCTTTCCTTTCCAGACTAACAGGAATACTGTACGGCGTGTTTATTTTTCTATTTTTGATTGTAACAGATCGCTTTAAATTCCTAAAAAATAAAAATGTTTGGATAAGCCTTTTGTTGTTTGTTTTAACAATTTCTCCATATTTACTTTGGAGCCAAGCCTACTACGGGAATGCTTTTGCTTTTAGATCAGGCTATGGGGGAATACAAAGTATCCCTCTTGGATGGAATCTTATTTCTTTAGTTTATGATTATCCAGAGCTCGGATTTTTCATATTTTTT